>CANTHI010000499.1 GCA_947653505.1 uncultured Eubacterium sp. | reverse complement strand
GTCGTAACAATATCTTTTTTTAAACGCTCCATGCCTCTTCCTCCTATTCCGCATAATCCCGGACATATGTATACAGTTTTTCCGCCGACAAAATCATATCCTCGCTGACCGGAAAACCAATCCTGTCCGCAATTTCCAGATTGATGCTCAGGTAAGGCGGCGTCACAAACTTCTGGTTGATGCTTCCCGGCTCCCCGCCATGCAGAATCTGTGAAAACGCATCCGCCAGAAACGGCGCCTGTGTCTGCGCATCGCTGGCCGTGACAACCATCATTGCCCCGCTTTCCACATAATACTCACTATTCTGCACAAAGACCGGAATGTCGTGCTCATAAAAAATATCCAGCAGCGGCGCAATCTGCCCCTCATGCTTAATAATATCGCTGTTTAGCAAAAAAGCGTCGATGCCCTCGTCCACAAGCTCTTCATACAGTCCGGCCAGTTTATCATAATAATCCTTTGTAACCGTACGTCCGATCGTTTTAGATGTGATCTGAAAGCCAAGCTCCTGCGCGGCTTCCTGATACGGCTCATACGAAGCAATGGTTTCATCATAAAAAACCATGCCGATATTGGTAAACGGTCTGCTCTCATAATAAAATTTCAGCTGATTCGTATAGATGCCGGTATTCGTATGGCACCAGATATTTTTCTGTCCGGAGTACTCCTCAGACTCTGCCAGCCCGGCGCCGACCGCGTCTACGGTTCCGGATACCATAACCGGTATTTCTGTAATGCCCATTTCCCGGATTACCAGCTCTGCCGGCTGTGTACCGAGGCAGAAAATCAGATCCACGTCGCCCTTTTCCACATGCTTTTGCAATTCTTTTTTCACATATGCACTGCCGTCATATTCTTCTGATACATAATAATTCACATCTTTTGAAAACTGGATATATTCTCCCAGATCCTGTCCGGCCAGATACCGCACCAGCTTTTTTGCATCCGTATTTTGCGGATCAAACGGCAGTTCTCCCCGGTACGTAATCCAGCCGTCCTTTTTAAGCTGCTCCACAAACCGGTAAATCATCTCGCCGGTAGCCGGATACGGATCGATATCCAGATATCCGATCGTAAATTTGCTTCCGTCTGCCTTTGCACAGGGCCCCTGCGTATCTTCCTTTCTGGCTAAATAACTCTCCGCCTGCGCATAGCTGTCCTCATCGGAACCTGTCCGGGCCGACATGACAAATACGCTGACCGGAAACACCAGAAGACAGACGCATAAAAATGTAATGAACTTTTGCAGCATAAAATTTCTCCTTTATCCGTAAATATTTTTCTGTTTGCCTTCTTAATTTTGATATGCTCCATGTTTATTATTTTGTTTAGATCATCTGTTTATAATAAAAAACAGTTGTAACGTAACCACCCATCGGATGATCCATCGGATGATCCGGACTGTTACAAACCGATAACATTCCAGCGCAAATCAACAGGAGGTTCCCCATGAAACAGAATCATCAGAACAAAATCCGCATTTTCCGCACACTGAACCAGAAGTTTGCATTCAGCTTTTTCATCCTTGCGGTCGCCATCTTAACATCCAGCTGCACGATCGGCTATTATGTCTACCGGTCGAATATCGAAAAGCTGTACAATGCCCAGGCATATTCAACTGCCCGCCAGGCATGCGCGATGACAAACGGCGACGCCCTGCTGGAATATCTGAAAAGCAATGAAGAATCCGGCAGCTACTTTAAACTGAAATCCGACATCGAAACGCTCCGCCAGAATATGGACATGATCGCCATCTTCATCGTACAGGTCAACGAACCGTCTCAGGGGAACTACCGTTATATTCTGGATACGCTTGCCAGCCACGCATATGAAAATCCACTGGGCACAGTGACCGCATATCCCGCGCAGTACCAGAAACAGATCGAAGCTGTCTATTATGACGGCGCTGATCTGAGCGATACCTGCATCTATGTAAACAGCCAGGCATACGGCAGCAACCTGTTTGCTATCGTTCCCGTACGTGACAGCAGCGGCCGGATCGTCGCTGACCTGTTTGTGCAGTCCGGCGTGGAAAAAATTCAGGAAACGCTGAACCAGTATTTAACCTACGCGATCAGCATTACCATCGTCACCGTCCTGATACTGCTGCTGATTTTTTTATCTATTTTAAACCGCTATACCGTAACACCGATCCGGCAGCTCACGCAGCATGCCTCCAGCTTTATTTCCGGAGACGATCTGTCAGCCAATTTGGAAAAAATACATACTGGTGATGAAATAGAGACACTGGCCGACGCATTGAACCAGATGGAAACCGATATCGGCCAGTATACGGAAAATCTGGCTGCCGCCACTGCCTCCAAAGAACATATGGCGGCAGAGCTAAACATCGCAAAGCAGATCCAGCAGAATCTGTTTCCTTTCCAGTATCCCGCGTTTCCGGGCCGGAAGGATTTTGACATTTACGCGTGCTTACGTTCCTGCGCGGCCATCGGTGGAAACTTTTATAATTTCCTGCTGCTGGATGAAAACCACTTGTGCCTGTTTCTGGGAGATGCCAGCGGCAACGGGTTCTCCACCTCCATGCTCACCGTAATCGCGACCACTTTAATCGGAAACTACGCCGCGCTGCAGATGACACCCGGCCAGATTCTGACAAATGTCAATCACGAACTAAGCAAAAACAACCGCGCCGAACTGACCGCAGACGCTTTTGCCGCCATCGTAGACCTCTCCAGCGGCCAGTTATCCTACGCAGCAGCCGGAAACAGTATCCATGTACTGATCAAAAGGCCTGGACGTTCTTTTGAAGAACTGCCATACAAAGATTCCTTTTCCCTGGCCGCACTCGACCAGATCCGTTATCCTGCTTCACAAATCTCACTGACACAGGGCGATCTGCTGTTTTTGTACACGAAAGGCATTTCTGAGGCTGTCAATGAGAAAGGATTTGTTTTCGGTCAGGATTATGCCAGGGAAACAATTTCCGGACTGGTACAGCAGGAATATTCGCTGAAAGCTATTCTGGATGCGTTTTTCACATCTGTCAGTGATTTTGAAAACGGGACTGCACAGGATTATGATAGTACCGGGCTTTTGTTTCGGTATAGTGGGTGTTAAGTGGCCTCCCGGACGCTGGATGAGGGAAGCGGACCTGTTTCATTGTTCCGGTTTCCAGAATGTAAGAAGCTCTAAGCATTCTGCATCCAGTCTGTGGTACCGGAC
>CANTHI010000498.1 GCA_947653505.1 uncultured Eubacterium sp. | reverse complement strand
GGATGCAGAATACTTAGAACTTCTTGCATTCTGTAAAAGTCTCAGGCAGACAGAGCGCCGTCTCCCATCCGGCGTCCGCGTAGCCACTACGCAACACTTTTATGTAAATTGTTGCATTTGCTCTTAAATTCGCTCCCATGGGTCCATTTCTGCCAGCACCAGAAGACAGGACATACCCGGGAACTGTAATGCTGTCAGGATTCAATCTGATTCAATCTTTTCCTGAACAAAAATTTTATATTCTGAAAAAGCTACTTTAAAATAAATACATGGTATCTTGCAGATGTTATAGGAATGTGCTAAACTAAGGAACTGTAAACAAATGGCTAAATTGTCTCATACGATATTGTTTCATATGATATCGCTTCATATTAAGTAGTCTCATATGGCATCATTCTGTTTTATGGAATACCAGCGTAAAGAGAGGTCAGAACAGCTTATGGATGATTGGAAGATGACAAAAAGCAGGGCATACCTCTGCCAGGCGTTCAATACCATAACATCAGCAGGTATTATTATTTTTTTCATAGGCGTATACTATTGCATGGTCAGGGCAGGTATTCCCTGCCAGGACCCGCCGTTAGAGTTGCAGATCGAATATGCCATCAATATGGGAATTGGAGAAACACTGGTAAAGGACGGCTTACTGATTTCCATTTGTGCAGGGGCTGGCCGCCTGCTTTTAAAACTGGTGTTTAAAAAAACGAATGAATAATTTTTTTGTAATAAAATAAACATACCCCCACGAAAGGAGCCACAATCCCATGTTCACAAAAAACGACACTTTTGAACATATCCTGCAGACCGGACCGGTAAAAAGAGCCATTGGCAATCTGTTTCCAACCTGCTGGCTGGAACGGATTCCCCCGCAGCATGATACATACACGATGCATCAGATCGAAGCAGAAGACCGGATGGAATGGGGTGAACCTTTTCTGTCTGACGCTTTTGTAGAGAGTGCAAACATCCTTATGGAAGCAGACAAAAACAAACGTTTTCTTTTTATCCCGCTCTGGAATCCGGACGCTGATTCTGCAGACCGCCAGATTCCGGATGCTGATTTAAATTGCGCAGATTCCGTATGGCTGTTTACCGGCAATCCGGATACGGATCTGACCGCCTTTGCGCATACTGCCGGAGCCGCTTCCATCCCGCCATATCCATCCGACGCTGTCCCTGCAGACAGATACACAGAAAACGCCCTGCGTCCCGCAGTCATCATCTGTCCGGGCGGTGGCTATGAAATGCTCTCTTCCTATTCGGAAGGGATCCAGCTGGCACAGCGGATGGAACGTGACGGCGGCTATAAAGCTTTTTTGCTGAATTACCGGATTACGCCAAATTACTACCCGCTACCCCAGATGGATCTGGCTCTGGCCATCCTGCACGTCCGCGCTTTTGCCTCCCGCTATCAGATTGATCCGGACCGGATCCTGATTATCGGTTCTTCCGCCGGCGGACATCTGTGTGCCAGTGAAGCTTTTTTACATGAAGACTTAAAGCAGCAGGTTCTGTCAGTTCTTTCGGATTCAGACCACACCATAAATCCTGCTGTCTTAAGCAGATATCAGGACTGCTCCGCCAGACCGGACGGTATCGGACTGCTGTATCCGGTTATCAGCTTTTTATCTGAATACCATGAAGGCAGTTATCTCAATCTGACCGGACAGCAGCCAGGTCTGCGCGAAGCATTATCCGTCGAGACACATATCACGCCGGATTATCCGCCGGTCTACGCATTTGCCAACGAAGACGACGGCTGCGTACCTGTAAGCAATACAAAGCGGCTGGATCACGCGCTCTGCCGTGCAGGTGTCCCTCATCTGTGTCAGATTTTCCCTACCGGAGATCACGGAGTCGGTCTTGGTTACAGCTGCTCCTGTCATACATGGAGCGAACAGATGCTTCGCTTTTTTGAGCAGGAGCTTCCTGCAAAATAGGAAAATTTGTGTCAGACCTGTTGACAATAAAACCCGGCAGCGGCATGTCAGGACATTTTCAGGCACAGGCTCTATAACAGGTTATTTTCTACAGCTTGTACGGCGTGCTCTGGTACACATAATAATTCAGCCAGTTAGAAAGCAGCAGCTGGCCCGTCGATCTCCAGTTTACAACCGGTGTTTTTGACGGGTCATCATCCGGAAAATAATGAACCGGCAGCATTGGTTCCATTCCTTTGTCTAAATCCCGCTCATATTCCAGCTTAAGCGTGTCCGAATCATACTCCGGATGGCAGGTAATAAAAAACTGCCTGCTGTCTACGGTCTTTGCGATCGCCACTCCTGCCTCCTGCGATACCGCCATAATCTCCAGCTCCGGCACTGCTTCAATCTGCTCTGCTGTAATCTCCGTTGCTCTGGAGTGCGGCGCATAAAAAACATCATCAAACCCGCGGAAAAGCGGTGAATTTTTCTTGATGACGCGGTGGGAATAAACACCTGACAGTTTTGGAACCCGGTCTCTTTTGCGAATCCCATGATGATAATACAGCCCCGCAAAAGACCCCCAGCAGGAATGCAGCGTACAATGCACATGCGTCTTCGTCCATTCCATAATCTGCTTTAATTCTTCCCAGTAATCCACCTCTTCAAAAGACACAAAGTCTAACGGCGCCCCTGTAATAATCATTCCATCATATTTCTTGTCTTTAATCTGGTCAAACACCTGATAAAATGTACTCAGGTGCGTCTGATCCACATGCGTGGACACATGACTGGCCATATGCAAAAATTCCACCTCCACCTGCAACGGTGTATTAGAAAGCTTCCGCAGAAACTGCGTCTCTGTGACAATTTTTGTCGGCATCAGATTCAGCATCAGCACATTCAGCGGACGGATATCCTGATGCATCGCACGATACTCCGTCATTACAAATATATTCTCATTTTCTAAAATCTCCCGCGCTGGCAGCGCATCCTGAATCTTAATTGGCATAAATCATCTCTCCTATTCTTCAGACATCTTATCGTCTGCTTTTTCATATTGGTTTATCATAACATACTTTCGCCTCCGGCTCAATCTGAATTTTTCTAAATTCAGCATACCTGTATTTTCCTGCGTAACCGTCAGATTCTTTGTCACATCCTGGTACTCTGTCCGGATGGAGTACCAGTTCCGCAAAGCCAGAATATAACACATCCTCCGCCGACTTCACCGTATCGTCCATCAGATACTGCACAAGAATCAC
>CANTHI010000497.1 GCA_947653505.1 uncultured Eubacterium sp. | reverse complement strand
GCCAGAAGCGAACCAGGTGTCGCGCCCGTCCGGTACCACAGAGTAGATGCAGAATGCTTAGGGCTTCTTGCATTCTGGAGCGGACACAGCAGACGGGGCAAATTTCCTCTCCCAGCGTCCGCGCAGCCAAAAAGTATCATTTTTATGTAAATTGTTGCATTTCCACTTAAGTCCGCACCTATGGGGCCGGTTCCTTCATCCGGCGTCCGGCAGGATTTCTTCATTCACTTACGGAGTTTTTAGTTCTTAAATGCCCAGATAAAAACCTGCCGCGCTGTCAGAAGCCGCGGCAGGTTTTTTAGTAAAAGTATGAGATTATGATTTTAAATCATAATTTTTAGCTGTTTTAGGAGCAGACCATTCCCAATTACGGATTTCTGCAAGATCCTGACCGTACTCGGTAATATACTGCTTGTGCTCGATCAGCTTGTTGTTCATCTTCTGAATCAGATGTGCGCCTTTGTTGCCAAGCTGCGGCAGATGCATAACCGCATCTTTTACAAGGTTGAAGCGGTCGATTTCGTTCTGGACACGCATGTCAAACGGAGTCGTAATTGTGCCTTCTTCCAGATAGCCATGTACGGAAAGGCTGCGGTTATGGCGGTTATAGGTCAGCTCATGGATCAGCGTCGGATATCCGTGGAATGCGAAGATGATTGGTTTGTCTTTTGTAAACAGCGCGTCATATTCGCGGTCGCTCAATCCATGCGGATGGGTAGCGTCGGATTCCAGCTTGAACAGGTCAACGACGTTGATGACACGGACTTTCAGCTGTGGCATTTCTTCATTTAAAATCGTGACAGCAGCCATTGTTTCCAGTGTCGGTGTATCGCCGCAGCATGCCATTACAACATCAGGTTCTTCGCCAGCATCGCTGCTTGCCCAGTCCCAGATACTGATTCCCTGTGTACAATGCTTAACAGCCTGCTCCATTGTCAGCCACTGACAGCTCGGATGCTTGGATGCTACGATGGCGTTGACATAATTTTTGCTCTTAATGCAGTGATCAAAGCAGGAGAGCAGGCAGTTTGTATCTGGCGGCAGGTACATGCGTACAACGTCCGCTTTTTTATTTGTAATATGATCTAAAAATCCCGGATCCTGATGGGTAAATCCATTGTGATCCTGCTGCCATACATTGGATGTTAAAATGAAGTTTAAGGAAGCAATTGGCTGTCTCCAGGAAAGCTGGTTGGTTACTTTTAACCATTTTGCATGCTGTGCGGCCATAGAGTCTACGATACGGATAAACGCTTCATAACTTGCAAAAAAGCCGTGTCGTCCGGTCAGCAGATAGCCTTCCAGCCAGCCTTCACACATATGCTCGCTGAGCATACTGTCCATAATGCGCCCGCTTCTTGCCAGACAGTCATCGTTGTCCAAAAGCTCAGCATTCCAGTCGCGGTTTTCTTCCTCGAATGCATGATACAGACGGTTGGACATCGTTTCGTCCGGTCCGAAAATACGGAAGTTTCTGTTTTCCCTGTTTAATTTAAAGATATCACGGATATAGCGGCCGAGCTCGATCATATCCTGCGCTTTGGTATGGCCAGCTTTTACCTCGATACCATACTCACGGAAATCCGGAAGACGCAGATCTTTTAAGAGCAGACCGCCGTTTGCGTGCGGATTATCACCCATACGCGCGGTTCCCTTTGGAGCAAGCTCCTCCAGCTCTGGAATCAGACGTCCATTTTCATCAAACAGCTCCTGCGGACGATAGCTTTCCAGCCATTCCCGTAACTGATCCAGATGTTCTGGTTTTTCCATAGACATCGGTACCTGATGGGCACGGAAGGTACCTTCAATCTGCTGTCCGTCTACGAACTTCGGACCGGTCCATCCCTTTGGCGTACGCAGTACGATCATCGGCCATACCGGTCTTTCCGGATCATTTTCTGTACGTGCATGACTCTGAATAGCTTTGATCTCTTCGATAGCCTGGTCCATAGCTTGTGCCATCTTACGGTGCATATCCATTGGTTCATCGCCTTCTACAAAGTACGGCTTCCAGCCGCAGCCCTTAAAGAAGCATTCGATCTCTTCACGCGGAATACGGGAGAAAATCGTAGGGTTGCTGATCTTGTATCCGTTTAAATGCAGAATTGGCAGTACAGCGCCATCTGTAACAGGATTTAAAAATTTATTGGAGTGCCATGAAGTCGCAAGCGGACCTGTCTCAGCTTCGCCGTCACCTACGACAGCGACTGCAATCAGATCCGGATTGTCCAAAACAGCGCCAAAAGCATGCGCGATCGAGTATCCAAGTTCGCCGCCTTCGTTAATGGAACCAGGTGTCTCCGGCGCACAATGGCTTGGAACGCCGCCTGGGAATGAGAACTGCTTGAACATTTTTTTCATGCCTTCCTCATCCTGACTGATATTTGGATAAACCTTGCTGTAAGTACCTTCCATATAGGTGTTTGCGATCATGAAGTTTCCGCCATGCCCAGGGCCGGAAAGATAGATCATATCCAGATCGTAGCGTTTGATGACACGGTTGCAGTGTACATAGATAAAGTTCTGCCCAGGAACGGTTCCCCAGTGTCCGACGATTTTTTTCTTTACGTGGTCCATCGTCAGCGGCTCTTTTAACAGAGGGTTGTCCAGCAGATAAAGCTGGCCTGCGGAGAGATAATTGGCTGCTCTCCAGTATGCATCCATTTTCTTAAGAAGTTCGTCGGATAATGGCTGCTTTTCCAGACATGTTGTCGTATCAGACATATGTATGCTCCTTCCTTTTTTGGATATTTTTGCTGCCAGGTAAAATTATAGCACTAAGTGAAGTGAGATGCAATTGGGTGGAAGCAGAAAATGAAGAAAAACTTTGCAGTTTGGGGAGCGGGTCAGCTAAGGTGCCTATGTGTTGGGAAGCAGACGGCGCAGTACCATATGCACTAATGCAGCAAATACCGGCGTTCCGGACGCTGGATGAGGGAACCGGCCCATAGGCGCGGACTTAAGAGAAAATGCAACAATTTACATAAAAGTGTTACTTTTTGGCTGCGGGGACGCTGGGAGAGGAAATTTGCCCCGTCTGCTGTGTCCGCTCCAGAATGCAAGAAGCCCTAAGCATTCTGCATCTACTCTGTGGTACCGGACGGGCGCGACACCTACTTCGCTTCTGGCGTTCCGCCAGCAGCTAAAGGTGCCGCTTCGGCTTCGCCGCCTGTGTACAGAGCAGAAT
>CANTHI010000496.1 GCA_947653505.1 uncultured Eubacterium sp. | reverse complement strand
GCGGATGGATATATTTCTTCCTGCATATTCACTGATATCTTCGCTGCAGGTTTTCGAGCACATTCGTTCAGAACTGGTGCTGGATGTTCTCTGGACAGAAGAACAGATCACGGAAATGGGCAGAAACGGACTTTTTATTCAGAGCTGTCTGCCGCAGGACGCATACGTCCTGCAGCAGACAGTCCTAAAATATTATGTGATTGCAAACGATGAGCACCGGTACTTTATTGCCGTGACACCAGCCGGAACAGAAACATTCGTATTTCCTGAATCCGGAGAGACAAAACTCTATAAAACGATTTCAGCATACAGCTGATCTGCTTTTAATGCTGACAAAGACACTGGCTCAAATCCAGAATAATGCGCAGCTTTTCCCCACACAGCTGCGCCTTCACCCTCCCATTCATTTTTTCAGCCAGCTCTTTCACAATAAACAGTCCCAGCCCGGAGGAGCCTTTCCTGCGGGCTGCGTCTGCCTTATAAAAACGGTCAAATATCCGCTCCGGATCCGGCCTGTCTGATTCCGGCACGGTATTTTCAAAAATCAGACAGCTGCCGGTCTGGCGGACCGTAAATTCGCCGGTCCCATGCAGCAGCGCATTCCGGATCAGATTTTCAAAAATACGCCGCAGACACTCTTCGTCTGCCAGAACGCGGAAGCTTTCGCAGAAAAAATCCACATCCGGAACCATCCCCTTTGCTTCAAACTGGCTGTACATCCCTATCAGGCAGTCACTCAGAAGCGGCAGTACCTGCATCTGCCGCAAATCCGGTTCAAACTCCCCGCACGTCAGCTTCGTATACAAAAACAGCTCCTCCAGCATATCTTCCAGCTCTTTCATACGCAAAAGAGCTGTCTCAAGATACCGCTGCCGCACAGGCAGTTGTCCGCATTCCTGTGCCAGCTGCACATATCCCACAGCTCCGGTCAGCGGTGTCCGGATATCATGCGCCAGACCGGTGATCGTCTGTTTCAGCTGCTTTTGTGCCTGTTCATACTGCTGATAATTCCCCTGCTTCTGACGCAGCAGCGCATTCAGCGTTTTGCACAGTGCCAGAACGTGCGGCTGGCGGCTCTGCACGCACAGATCCATCTGGCTGCCAGCCTGCAGCTCTTCCAGCTGTCTGCGAAGGAATTTCAGACTGGCTTTGATGCTAAGATCATACAGGAGCTGACAGCCATTGATCACAAGCAGAAGGATCAGAATGACGGTAAAAACGGCTGACTTCATCCGCGCGGACCTGCGCACGGAATATCCTGCCTTTTTAAAACAATTCCCGCCAGCACGGCATAAACCGCCACCAGTACCGCTCCTGCCGCATATACATACAGATCTTTCACACCGGTATAACAATCCGGACCTTCACTGAGCATCCGGTAAATCGTATATTTCGTCCACTCTCCAATCCCGATGATACGCAGCAGAAAATACAGCGGCATCACAAATGTACCGGATCCAAAAAGTACGACAGCCAGCGTTCCCGCAGCCACACTTTTGCTGAAAACACAGACCAGAATAACCAGCGCTGCAAACGCTGTGGTAACGAGCCACGACCAGCCCGTGTAAAATAAAATCTCAGACAACGACGCATCCACCACTTTCAGGTCAAAGATCCGGTTCAGTACGAGTACGGCCACATACTGAAGTGCCCGATAACCCATATTTACAATTCCAGCGGTCAAAATCCTGCTGCCGGTGTAATTCCAGCGGTTCTGATGCGACACCATAATCGTTTTGATAAATCCGCTCTGATAATCCATACATACAAACAGCATCAGCCAGATGCCAAACACACAGCTGTATGTGCCGCCGTTGAGTCCCATCTGACGAAACAGCTGCTGCGTATTCATTTCCGACAGACCAGAGCCGGCTGCTTCCTCCTGCACCTGCTGCTCTGTCATAAGCTCCAGCTTTAACGCGATCTGCTGTCCCTGCGGCGTCTCTGTCAGCCAGATCATCCCGGCCGTTGTAATGGTCATAAGCACCAGCACGCCAAAGCATACATAGACAGATTTGCTCCTTTTTAACCGGTAAAGATCCATCCGCAACAAATTAAACATGTCTGCGCCCTCCTTCCATGCGTGTCAGAAAATATTCTTCCAGATCCATATGATGAAATCCCGATGCATGGACCGGCACCTGATGCTCCACCAGAACCTGCACAACCGAAGCCCCTTCTGTCAGCCCGTATATCCGGATCGTCTGCGGGCCGGACACTTCTGCCCGCACTGACGCAAACGCTTCCTGCAGCAGCGCCAGTGCACGGTGCACATCCTGCACCCCGACTTCAAAATAATCCTGACACTGCTGCTCCAGCTCTTCTCTGGTAATCTGTTCTATCAGCTCACCATCCTTAATAATCCCATAGCTCGTTGAAATCTTACTCAGCTCGCCCAGTATATGGGAGCTCAGCATGATCGTCTTTCCTTCCCCGTTCAGCCGCAGGAACAGCTGGCGCAGCTGCAGGATTCCTTCCGGATCCAGTCCGTTGACCGGTTCATCCAGTATCAGAAGATCCGGATTTCCAAGCAGTGCCAGAGCGACTGCAAGTCTCTGCTTCATACCCATTGAAAAATGTCTGACCAGTTTTTTTCCGGTATCTGCCAGTCCCGTCATCTCCAGCACACCGGTAATCCCTGATTCATCTGCCAGCCCGATACATTTCGCCTTCATGATCATATTCTGTCTGGCTGTCATATTGGGGTACAGGCCGGGCGCCTCGATCAGCACGCCGAGTCTTCTGCGTACTACCGGATCACTGACCGGCTTCCCAAACAGACGGATTTCTCCACTGGCAGGATGGGCCAGCCCGCTGATCATTTTCAGTGTCGTAGACTTTCCGGCCCCATTCCGGCCGATAAATCCATAGATGTCTCCCTGTTTTACTTTCAGATTCAGATCCTTTATGACTGTTTTGCCCCGGTATGTTTTCGTCAGCCCCGCCGTTTCAACTGCGTATACGACGTCCGCTTTCCCGTTTTTCTGATTCACCGTTTTTCTCCTTTCCCGACTGTTTCTGACAGCCGCAATACAACTGCCGTAACTGTTCCATAAAATAAATCCATAGAATAGATAAGGATAAACAGGTTATCTGAACAGTTCCTAACTACCAGAAAACAGTATACACGGCAAAGTTAAAAAAAACGCTCAGAAAAGTTTAAGAAAGTTTAAAGCCCATCCCCCACACC
>CANTHI010000495.1 GCA_947653505.1 uncultured Eubacterium sp. | reverse complement strand
TCCATTTATAAAGATTATAAAACAAAAGTAAAAGAAAGTCTGGACAGCTACCTGCTCCATAATAGCAAGTCAATTAGTGCAGCAAAGCTTGAAAAAGACTGGTTTCCGCATTTTGATGCGGATATTTTCCTATCCCATTCCCACAGAGATGAAGAACTTGTAATTAAATTTGCGGGCTGGCTTTCAAAATCGTTTGGGTTAAAGGTATTTATTGATTCTTGTGTGTGGGAATATTCAGGTACACTTTTGAAAAAAATAGATGACGATTATTCATTTATAAGATCTAACAGCGATGGAAGTACCATATATGATTATGAAAAAGCAAAAAATTCTTCCAGTCATGTACATATGCTTTTGAACGGAGCTTTGGCGAAAATGATTGATGATACGGAATGCCTGTTTTTTATAAATACGCCAAATTCCATTACAGTGAAGGAAAGCGTGGACAAAACGTATTCCCCGTGGATTTACAGCGAACTGCTGTTGTCCAATGTTGTACACCGCAGAAAACTGGAAGAATATAGGAAGAATGTCTTGAAAAGGCCAGTGGAAGAGAGCTATTTTAATGAAAGCAGAGATCTTTTGATAGAGTATGACGCTTATACAGACCAGCTAAAAGAGCTGTCAATGAATCAGTTAAGCAAGTGGAAGGAAAGCAGTAAAAAAATTGGAAAGCCGTGGATGGCCCTGGATAAATTGTATCAAATGACAGGATTGTTTAAAAACACTATTTGCGGATAACAAATGACGGGCTGATTACTTAAGGACATGATTTTCTGGAGGTAAGATTAAATAATTGTAAACTAAGCAGAAAGGGAGAAAAAATGAAAGTTATTTTTTGTAAACCAAACATATCAATGAGAAACACAGTATGTGCAGATCAGTTTTTTGGGTTTTGCAAGGATGTTCTGGATACCTATGTGGCTGGAGTGGAATACATATCGACCGCGTTTCAGGTTGACCAGCGGCTGGCTGCAGAAGCAAGGGCCAATGATATTTGAGCAGGGTATGGGCAATTGCAATGGAAAAAAATCCTGCGTGCAGGCGTCCTCCGCGGCCGGTTTCTGACAGGCAGAGCTTTGATGTATCATGCAGAAACGAAAACAGACACCCATCCCACAATAATATGAGGGCCATTGCTCAGATTTTTGCCAGAAAGATCATTGCGCAGACACTGTCACCGCTTTATCGTGATGAAGTGTTATATTTTATCAGTCATCGCAGAAGTGACGGGGAAGCAATTGCGGCAAAACCGATTGGTTAAAATTGTAGATGAGGTAGAAGATCACGGCGGCGAGGGTATGCAGGTGGAAGATGCCAAAGTTTTAGAAGAAAATTTCGAAGATTATATCATGAATCTGGAAAAACTGTTTGGAGGTGAAAAACAGAAGAACGGAAAAAGGATCATACTTTCAGGGGCATTTCCGGATTGTGATGAAATCTATAAAAATTCCCTGTTAGAAGCGGTTTTGGTTTACTCGAGGGAAATCATAAAAAATGGATATACATTAGTATTTGGAGCACATCCTACATTTCAAGAGCCTATTTTTAAAATCGGGGAATCCTATGCATCTGATATGAAAAAGTCTATTGAGATGCATATGGACAGGGAATATATTGGCGGTTATAATTTACAGGAGCTTCAGAAAAAATGTACGCTTGTAATAGCAGACGGGCTGCAGGAAATGCGGGAAAATATGATCAGTAAAAAACAAAGCGAGCTTTTGATCTGTCTGGGAGGGAAAATAAAAGAGGACAAGTCTCAGCAGGGTGTGGATTGTGAAGTGGAGCTGGCAAAAGCTGCGGGAATTCCGGTAGTGTTAGTTGGCACTGTTGGCGGGCGGTCTGGCAGCTATGCTTTTGAAAGAATCCAGACAAAGGAATGGTCTGATTTAAATTCGCTGGGTGAAGAATTTAATGAAAAACTGTTTTATCATGTGAATCATAGATTAATGATCAGGCAATTATTAGACCGGATTAAATAACGCTGCTTTTTATGACCGGAGGTGCTGCTGCGTGCATGCAACATGTAGGTTTTCTAAGGCGTTGTGTTATGAAAAAGGAAAATATGGAAATTAAAATGTTTTTGTCGTCTACATTTGACCATACGATGCGGGAAAGCCGTGATTTGTTCCGGAATGAGCTTAGGATGGAGCTTGACCTGCTGCTTGGGAAATATGGGTTCTATTTGTACTTATATGATTACGAATTAGGTATTCCAAAAGGAACGCCTGCATATGATGTCATGGACAGGTGTCTGGATGCGGTTGAAGACAGCAGCTATTTTATAGGAATACTTGGAAGCTATTATGGAACGCCGGTACAGTCATTTTTGAGGGAAGAGGATCTATGCAGGCTGGCGTCTGCCAGGTCATGTTTAAAAGAACTGATCTCTGAAAATGCCAGTGTGCTGGAATTGGAATTTGCATATGCGGTTCAGCAGAAGAATTTAAAATGTATATTTTTTATTGCTAAAGATCTGGATGAAAAAAATAGCAGGCGGTCAGTCAGACTGCGGAAGCACCTTGAGCAGCATGGATGCAGGATCATGGAATTTTCCGCTGTCAGAGATATAAAACAGCTTGTCATAGAATACTTTCAAATGGAAGCTTCTGCTAGATGGAAGCAGAAAAATGTGCCGTGGATTTTACATGCGGTCTATAATACGAAATATTACGTTAAAGATCCGTTTATGGAACAGTTATGGAACTACTGTCTGGGAAATAGCAGGAGGTCGTTTCTTGTAAATGGGCCAGCCGGCAGCGGGAAAAGTACATTGTTATCTATGCTGTGTATGAAGTTAAAAGGGTTTGCCATAATTCCGGTATTTGTTGGCGGGCAGGCTCATACTCTTACAGAAGTACTGGGCAGTATGCTCTGGCAGTTACATAGTACTTATAAGCTGCATTTGTCAATTCCAGCAAATGGTATGGAATCTGAATTTTTAAGCCTCATGCGCCAGGCTGTCCAGATGTGCGCAGAACGGAAAGAGCGTTTTTTATTCATTGTCGATGGATATGATCAGATCAGGAGTTTCGGCGGGCTGGCAGATACTTATTGGATCCCAGATCTGCTGCCGGTAAACGTAAAAATAATACTTTCCTGCAGAAATACGATGCAGCGGATGAAAGGAAAGGGGATCAGCAGCAGGCACAATTCTGTGATCGATTTTAAAAGTGAGTATTCAGTATTTACTTATTTTACAGACTATAAG
>CANTHI010000494.1 GCA_947653505.1 uncultured Eubacterium sp. | reverse complement strand
GAAAATCAGCTGGATGAGGGATCCGGCCCTGTTTCATTGTGACTTTGGAAGAATGAAACAGGGCCGGTTCCCTCATCCGGCGTCCGGGAGTCCAATTAGTGCATATGATGCCGCCCCGTCCATGTTTCAAATACTGTCTACCGGATGGAAATAATTTCTTCCATCTGTCTGGTCATACCTGTTTTTAACACTCTGCAGGATGGATAATCATCACTGTTTGTCAAAAGGACTGCGCAGGTCGTATCGTATCCTGCGGCTTTAATCTTTTCCGGGTCAAACGTCAGAAGCTTCTGCCCTGCCCGCACTTTTTCACCTTCACTGACAAAAAGCGTAAAGCCGTCTCCTTTCATTTTTACTGTATCCACGCCGACATGAATCAGCACTTCCATGCCGCACGGACCGCTGATTCCAACTGCATGTTTTGTCTCTGTCAGGGATGAGATTTCACCGTCAAATGGCGCTGTAACGACACCCGTCTCCGGCACAATGCCAACACCGTCGCCCAGTACACCGGAGGCAAAGGTTTCGTCCGGAATCTGCTCTCTTGGAATGACAGTTCCTGATACGGGTGCATAAATCACTCCCGCGGCCTGCATTTCTCTAATATTCTCTGTGTTCTGCGTCTCTTTTCTTACAGGTCCTGCGTCCTGTGAGTCTGCCGCAAGTCCGGTATTTTCTGGTTCCGGTGCTTTCTGCGGCTGCTCATCCCGGTATCCGAACATCCATGTCAGCGCAAATGAAACACCGATCGAAACCGCCATCATCAGAATATACTGTACCGGCATATTCAGACATAATAATACGCCAAACAGACCGGTCACACCCGTCCCACTGGCTCCAAGTCCGGTTACGGAAGCAAACAGCGCACCGCAGGCTCCCCCGGCACAGCCACAGACAAAAGGTTTAAAAAAGCGCATATTTACACCAAAAATAGCCGGTTCCGTAATACCCATAAATGCACTGAACGCAGATGGAAGGGCCATTGATTTGATTCTTGTGTTTTTTGTTTTTAAGGCAACGGCCAGTGTCGCCGCACCCTGTGCCAGATTTGCCGCAGATGCCAGCGGAAGCCAGTATGTAACGCCAAATTTCGCAAGCTGGCCCACGTCTATGATTGTATACATATGATGTACGCCCGCTACTACGGTCGGCGCATAAAGTGCGCCCATCACAAAGCTGCCGATGCCAAGCGGAAGCGCGATCAGCCACTGGATACCGCTGATAATTCCGTTTTCTATAATGACAAACACAGGTCCAATCACAGAATACGTCAGATAGCCTGTCGCAAATACACTTACCAGAGGCGTTACAAACAGGTCAAACATTTCCGGCACGATTTTATGCAGCTTCTTTTCGATCATACACATCACCCAGACTGCGATAATAACCGGAATTACGTGTCCCTGATAACCGATCAGATCAATTTTATACAATCCGAACCATACACTCTGGCGGATTTTTACACCTTCCGTCGCAACGGTCCATGCATTCTGCAGATCCGGGTGGATCATCAGCATTCCGATAACCGCGCCCAGATACGGATTGCCGCCAAATGCTTTCGCGGCGCTCGTCGCGATTAAAATCGGCAGAAACGTATAGGCCACATTACTGAATAATTTTGCAAATACAAACAGGGAGCCTTCTGTATTCATGGTTAAAAATCCATTACTGACCATAAAATTCAGCGCTTCCATAATACCCATCAAAAAACCGCTGGCAACGATAGCCGGAATGATCGGTACAAAAATATCCCCCAGTGTTTTAATGGCTCTTTTTAAAATATTCTGCTGCGCTGCGGCCGCCTGCTTTACTTCTGCCTTGGTAGCTGCGGACAGACCGGATACCTGCAGAAATTCATCATATACTTTATTCACCGTTCCGGTACCGAGAATAATCTGAAGCTGGCCGGAAGCAAAAAATACACCCTTTACGCCGTCTATCTCTTCTACTGCCTTACTGTCACAACGGTCATTGTCTGCGATAACAAGACGCAGCCGCGTTGCACAGTGTGCGGCAGATATCAGATTTTCTTTTTTTCCTACTTTATCATAAATCTGCTCTGCGACTTTCCGATAATCCATAATATCCTCCCTTTCCTTTCTGTCTGTTTTAAAATCTGACACGCATCCCGTCATAAGCTGCGACCAGCCCGTGTGCCTGTGCAAACGCTTCCAGCTGTTCATGCGTCATTTCCCCATTATGTGAAAAATGGCTGACAACCTTTACGGTACTGCTGTCCACGCATCCCCGTTCTTCCAGAAGCCTTATAAATGTAAGGTCATCTGCCAGTCCCATGTGATAACCGGGAATCTGCTTTTTCCCCATAGTAGCGTCCAGAGATATCAGATCATACTGATGACTGAAAATGCACTCCCACGCTTCACCGCTTAAATCCAGACCCGTATCATGTCCGTACAGCATACAGGTGCCATCTTTTTCGATGATATAAATAAGACAGACCTCTCTGGGATCATGATCCGCCGCGACCGGTATAATATGATAGCCATCCGCTGTAAAATCCGCAAAGGGCTCCACTTTTACAAACCGGACTGCCTCATCCAGCGGATGCACACGAAACCGGTCAATCAGCACCGCGTCATAAAAAGCCTTTTCCACTGCTTCATTGCCGTATACATGCAGCATTCCTCTCGCCCCGTGTCCAAAATGCTCATGACGGTGAATCAGCTCTGTTGGAAAAAAATGGTCCATATGGGAATGGGTAATGAGCAGATGCCCGATCTCTCCCAGCTGCAGTGCATCACGCAGTGCATGTGCATAAGTATCCGGCGGAAAATCGATCAGAATGGTCTGATCCAAAAGTGCCTGTGTTCTGGTCCGTAACTCTTTTCCACCCACTTTTCTTGCCCTTTTACAAATCTCACAGCTGCAAAACAATGCGGGCCACCCTTCCGCTGCCGCTGTGCCAAGATATTGCAGTTCCATAAATGTCCTCCTTTCCCGCAGGATTTTCATAAAGCATATTCCTGCTTTCGTTTTTTATTTTTTCTGTAAAAATATAGTCCGAAAATAACTGGTTACGTAACTGGTAAAGTAACCGGTTACTTTATGATGCTATTTTATCATTGCTATCAGAAACTGTCAATATATTTTTTGAAAACTGACCATTAATTGTTGTTACTATACTATTCGCGGCCCCCGGGCCGCGAATAGTAACGAACGCGCACTGGCTGTAAACAGTAAGGAATTGTTCCGTTCGCAAATACTTTCGCAAGCTTGTTTTCCTGATAATT
>CANTHI010000493.1 GCA_947653505.1 uncultured Eubacterium sp. | reverse complement strand
GCTGCTGGCGGAACGCCAGAAGCGAAGTAGGTGCCGCGCCCGTCCGGTACCACAGAGTAAATGCAGAATACTTAGAACTTCTTGCATTCTGGAAAAGTCACAGGCAGACAGATTACCGCCTCCCATCCAGCGTCCGCATAGTCAGAATATAACATTCTTATGTAAATTGTTATTTTTTGCTCTTAAGTTCGCGCCTATGGGGGCAGACCCTGCGCGTTCCTGCCCCGTGAGAAGTAACTGATAATCAGTCTTTACACAATCCATGCAATCCGCTATAATAAGGAAGAGTTTCGAAAAAGTATATGGAAAGAGAGAAAACAGCATGGATAAACAGATACCTTATAAAATTTACCTGGAAGAGCAGGAAATGCCAAAGCAGTGGTATAACGTGCGGGCGGATATGAAACAGAAACCGGCGCCGCTTCTGAACCCTGCTACATGCAAACCGGTCACGCAGGAAGAGCTTTCTGCGGTTTTTTGCAGCGAGCTGGCAAAACAGGAGCTGGATGATACGACGCCTTATTTTGACATTCCAAAGGAAATACGGGATTTTTACAAAATGTACCGTCCGTCACCACTGGTAAGAGCTTATTGTCTGGAAGAAAAGCTGGGGACGCCTGCGCATATTTATTACAAATTTGAAGGAAATAATACATCCGGAAGTCATAAGCTCAATTCTGCGATTGCGCAGGCTTATTATGCAAAACAGCAGGGGCTTAAAGGTGTAACTACGGAAACGGGTGCCGGCCAGTGGGGGACTGCGCTTTCGATGGCCTGTGCATATCTGGATCTGGACTGTCAGGTGTATATGGTAAAATGCTCCTATGAACAAAAGCCATTCCGCCGGGAGGTCATGCGTACTTATGGGGCAAAGGTGACGCCTTCTCCGTCTATGGATACCAGTGTGGGACGTAAGATCAATGAAGAATTTCCGGGGACGACGGGCAGTCTTGGCTGTGCGATTTCCGAGGCCGTTGAGGCAGCGACCAGTCAGGAAGGATACCGGTATGTGCTTGGTTCGGTGCTGTCACAGGTGCTGCTGCATCAGTCCATTATTGGCCTGGAGACAAAGGCGGCACTGGACAAATATGGGATTCAGGCGGATCTGATTATCGGATGTGCTGGTGGAGGTTCCAATCTGGGTGGTCTGATCTCTCCGTTTGCGGGCGAAGTATTAAGAGGGGAAGCGGACTATCAGATGATTGCCGTAGAGCCTGCATCCTGTCCGAGCCTGACAAGAGGAACGTATGCGTATGATTTTTGCGATACCGGAAAAGTATGCCCGCTCGCCAAAATGTATACACTCGGAAGCGGCTTTATTCCATCCGCCAATCATGCGGGAGGACTGCGTTATCACGGTATGAGTTCCACGGTGTCAGAGCTGTATGCGCAGGGTCTTTTAGAGGCGAGAAGTGTGGAGCAGACCGAAGTATTTCAGGCCGCGGAGACTTTTGCAAGGGTTGAAGGGATCCTTCCGGCGCCGGAGAGCAGCCATGCGATTAAGGTTGCCATTGATGAAGCCAAAAAATGTACGGAGACCGGAGAGGCAAAGAATATTGTCTTCGGACTGACGGGTACGGGTTATTTTGATATGTATGCATATCAGAAATTTAATGATGGACAGATGAGCGACTATATTCCTACGGATGAGGAGCTGGCAGAATCCATGAAGAAGCTGCCAAAGGTCGAAGGGTAGATAAAAGTAACCGGATAACATCAGAATGGACAGTTCCTGGTATTACCCACTTTAAATAAGCATACATTTGGCTGAGCATAAATTTTCGGGTGTGCATGGCAAACACCGGAGATGTACCGGGGTACATTGAGGATTTTGGCCATGCACATCTGGAAATTCAGACCAGTCAGACGTATGCTTATCTGTTTGCTGATGATCGGATGCAAATTTCTGAAACGGTGTTTTCCACCCCATTGATTTGCAGTCTGACACGAACCTTTCCATTTTTAAATGCGTGCAAAGGATATTTCAACGGTCCGGAAAGATTTGTAACATTTACAGACTCTGCTGCATCTGCCTGTACCAGCCACAGGACAAGCGTTGCTCCGTCCGGTATGGTGCCGCAGGTAATATCAGCATAAAGCAGCTGGGTGTCTGCGTCCTCAATCGTCATATCCTGTTCTTTCACAAATCCGTCACTGGCCTTTCGAAAGTCCAGCTTCCACACATTATCCTGATAAGCGTTGTAATTCATACTGATAGTGCCTAAGTTCCATACCCGGTCGTTCGAAGCAATATTTGTGTTGATGCCATTTCCGGTTGCCGCACTGACAATAAAGCCTGTCAGACATGCCAGCATCAGTACCATACTCAGTATACCGGCGATAATAATTTTTAAATGATGCATTTCCTGTTTTACCATAATGTCAGAATCCTCCTTTTGGATTTTTGTTCCACATTCCTCACAATAGTTTGCCTTAACTGAAATCCGGTGTCTGCAGGACGGACATATCGTTTTGAGCTCCAGCCGGCGCAGAAAGTAAATCAGCAGTCCGATAAAAGGTGTAACTGCAAAAATGATGATTGCCCATAGTACCGGGTCATCATTTCGCTTTTTGCAATCCTGATATACCCATGCGGCAAAAAAAGCAGAGGTACATAATGCAAAAAGAATAAAGCCAGAAAGCAGGATGGGAAGCTGCATGGAAAGACCGCTGAACCCATCGCTTTTCAGATAATACAGGCCAAACCGCAGAAAAATCAGCAGTAAGATAACCGGAATAGCGATATAAAATAGAAGTTTGTTTTTTTTCGTGTTATTCATGCCAGAATACCCCGTTTCTTAATGTAGATGGTGATCTTTTCCCTGATATCCGCTCTTCTTACGCCCACGACAGTAAGCAGTATGCCGGCGATACCGGCATAAAGGCAGATGCTGGCAGCAAAGCAGGATAAATAGATATTTTCAATCATGATCAGGGCGAAAACCGCCAGCAGAGAAAAAGTGATCAGATTCAAAACCATCGGCAGATACCAGAGTGATACTTTACGTGTTGCGGACTGTTTTCGCAGGACAGCTTCCTGCTGATACAGAGCCGTTTTGAGTTTTTTATTCAGTTCCGGGTCTGGAACTTCGGTCATTTTCATGGAAGCACGGATTATTTTTTCTGTGTCCGTGTCAGAACGATAATCTTTCATATCCAGCATCCTCCAATCTCTTTTTTATTAATTTTCTTCCCTTGAACAACCGGCTTTTTATTCTTATTTTTCGCAAGCAGTTATACTCACCCATATAAATGCCCCAC
>CANTHI010000492.1 GCA_947653505.1 uncultured Eubacterium sp. | reverse complement strand
ATAGTACAGCGCCGTGGTGGACGCGCCGATTGTAACCACCGGAATGCAGCAGATAGTTCAGCGTTACATTCATCACAACAACGCTGATAAAACAAATACTCCGGAATTTTGCCTTTTCCCTGAAATCCAGAAAAGTGCCATAGAAATTAGAAATACTGTAAAGCACATAATAAGGAATTAAAAAACGCATTACCACGCCGGCCTTTCTGTATTCCATGCCATAAAGAGCAGAGACTGCCATTGTACCAGCCAGAAACATTACGGCTGATATTCCGGATATAACCACCATATTGATCCGGTTTATTTTCTGAAACTCCTGTCTCTTTTTTCTGATATTGGCAGCCGTCAGTGCCGATAACGAAGTCATTGTTCCGGTTGTCAGTGCATAATTTACATGTGTTGCCTTCGCACAAAGGTTTTTTGCAATATTATAAACAGCCGCTTCTTCTTTTTCACACAAAAGCCCGAGCATAAATGTATCCATTTCCACCAGTATGAGACTTCCGAGACTGATGAAAGCAATTGGGAGTGCATATTTTACCATCAGTCTGATATAAGCCTTTAAATCACCCGCATTCCGCCACAAGGCCGTCACCCTGATACCGAAAATATGCCATCCGGCTGCCATAACACAGCACCCGCTGATCAGATACCCGGCTGCAATTGTCTGCATCCTGCGGAATATGACAAGACCAGCCGCGGAAAAAAGAAAATATCCGCCATATTCAAAAGCTGTAATCATAAATAACCGGATATAATTTTTTAGTCCGATACATAATTCCTTATACAATTCCGTAAACGAATTAAAAAACACCAGTGCACCTGACACAGCCAGCAATGATTTCAGTGCCGGATATTTAGCCGGATACCCCAGATATTCTGCCGCTTCAGGCAGAATCATGAAAAACAGACTGCTGATCCATGCACCTGAAAAGAATCTCAGCACAAATGCTGCCCGGATACACTGCTCCCGCTCCTGCATGGTTACACATTTTGAAACATAGACTTTGGCAGATGTATTGATCCCCATCCACCCGATATAAAACAGCATCGTCTGGATGGAAAAGAAATATACCCATTCCGCATAATCCGCTACAGAAAGCATCCGCGCAGCCGTAATATCCAGCAGAACCAGACATATCATTGCAACGATCTTCCCCAGAAAGCTCCATAAAACATTCTGAAGCAGTGTATTTTTCCCCTCATCATATACCATACCGCCCCGTACTCCATCCATACGCATAAACAGCCCTGTTTCCCGCAACAGATGTTCTTTTCACCTGTTTCTTTCATTACAGGCTCCAGTATCTGTATCCATTCTTTAAAATTTCCTCTTTGTTCATGATTCCTTTTACATCCACCACTACCTGATTGCCGTTTCCAAGCATCTTTTTTATCTGATCCATTTTTAAATTCCGGAACTGGTCATGTGCAACCGCAAATACCACACAGTCAGCATCCCTGATCTGCTCCGGATTCCTAAGCTCCACTCCGTATAATCTCTTTGTTTCATCATAATCTGCCAGAGGATCCGACACCACCGGCCTGATACCATATTCCTCCAGACGTGCAAGAATGTCTGCCACTTTGGAATTTCTGATATCCGGACAGTTTTCTTTGAATGTAATGCCAAAAATTACAACTTTACAGTCCCGTACGTTTTTGCCTGTCAGCACCAGCTGCCTGATAACAGCATCCGCGACAAATTTTCCCATTCCGTCGTTTACTTTCCGTCCAGCCGCAATAATCTGGCTTGAATATCCCAGACATTCCGCTTCATACACAAAATAATAAGGATCCACACCGATACAGTGTCCTCCTACCAGTCCGGGTCTGAATCCAAGCGCATTCCACTTCGTATTCATCGCGTCTATCACTTCATTTGTATCTATTCCCATCCTGTCAAACACCATAGCCAGTTCATTCATAAAGGCGATATTAATATCCCGCTGGCTGTTCTCTACCACTTTGGCCGCCTCTGCGACTTTGATACCGGACACCCTGCAGACACCTGCTTTAATCACGATTTCATATATTTTTGCGATTTCTTCCAGAGTCTCTTTATCCATACCGGATACAATTTTACATATTTCAGCCAGCCTGTGCGCCTTATCTCCTGGATTAATCCGCTCCGGCGAATAACCCACTTTAAAATCTTTTCCGCATTCGAGGCCGGACTCTTCTTCCAGCACAGGCATGCAGATGTCTTCCGTAACACCCGGGTAAACCGTTGACTCATATACAACAATCGACCCTTTTTCCAGATGTTTCCCCAGCACCCTGCTTGCACTTATCACCGGCGTCAGATCCGGTGTCTTATCCTGATTGATTGGTGTAGGCACAGCGACAATATGAAATTTTGCCTGCCTTAGCTTTTCTGCATTGCATGTAAACTGCACAGATGAATTTCTGACTGCTTCATCCCCCACCTCCTGCGTCAGGTCAATACCTTCTTTATACTTTGCAATCCTGTACTGATCCGTATCAAACCCGATAACATCTATACCCATCGCGGCAAAACCTACAGCGATCGGCATACCTACATATCCCATCCCTGTCACCGATAGCTTTTCCTCTTTCCTGACTATTTTATCGTACAGCATTTCCCTGCTCCTTCCATGCTATTTTAAAATATCGTTTTTCTATGTAAAGATTGCACAGGCGTTTTGATCCATAAATCTGCTACACTATTTTTTCAAACATCCTTATATGCTGTTCTGCCACACCTGTAATGGAATACAGCTCTTCTGCCCGCTTCCTTCCGGCCATACCATACTGTTTCATCTGTTCCGGATGTTTCAGACACCACCGCATCTTTTCCACAGCGTCTCCCAGATCTCCAGGTTTTACAAACACCCCTGTAACATGGTCTTTCACAATGTCACACGGCCCTCCTGCCTTTGCACAGATAACAGGCAGGCCACACGCCATTGCTTCTATAAATACATTTCCAAAAGCATCCGAAACAGTCAGCAGTTCAAACACATCATATTCGCACATTTTTTTCTTTAATACTTTTTCATCTTCATATCCTTTTAATGTTATGTAGGCATCTGCCTGACCTGCTGTAATCATTTTTTCAAGTTCATCTCTCTGAAATCCTTCTCCATAGATATCCAGTGAAATGTAATCATACTCTTTATGCAGTTCTATAAATGCCTTTATCATTACATCGATTTTTTTTAACGAGGTAAGCCTTGTAACCGACACAAATTTTGCCAGCCTGTCCTGATACAGCTCCTTTTTTCGAAAGTCCTGTAAAAACAGCCCGTTTGGT
>CANTHI010000491.1 GCA_947653505.1 uncultured Eubacterium sp. | reverse complement strand
ACCATAGACTGGAAGCAGAATACCTAGAGCTTCTTACATTCTGGAAAAGTCACAGACAGACAGGCCAACGCCTCCCATCCGGCGTCCTCGCAGCCAAAATGCAACACATTTATGTAAATTGTTGCATTTTCCGCTTAAGTTCCCGCCTATGGGCCGGTTCCCTCCCCCCCCGGCGTCCGTGAGGCCAGTATCCGCTATTCTGGCCTATCCGGGTTAGAAAATGTTATTCATGCAATTATGCAATACTCCCGCTTAATCACTTTGCAGCCTGTAGCGTAAATTCTTTTACAGAACTTTTTACAGCTGTGATGCTATCATAATAAAGTGTTCCTGATACCTTCCCGTCAGTCACCGCGTCAGAGCCCGCGACCGCATTGACCCACAGACCAAAGGACTGGATGTTTCCACTATCTGTCACAAGTCCGCCTTTTGGATTTCCCTCTGTGTCTCTCTGGCAAAATTCAGTAAACGGAATCGTCACCATAACCGGTTTCGCGCCATTTGTCCGGAACGCTTCATATTCCTGCAGATATGCTTCGTAAGTCACTCCGTTTGCATTGATCTGGATCACCGTTTTCTGGTTTTTGCCGTCTGGTACCATATAAAACCGTAAAGCATTACAGTCAGACCAGTCCACTTCTTTCGAAATCGTTGCTCCGCCCCATCCACTATTTCTTATGCCAGTATCAGCGACATCAGGTAAAACGGTACCGCCTCGTCCAGCCCGTCATCCAGAATCTCCAGTTCAATCCTGTGTTTTTTTCTTTCCCCGTGATGCAGCAGCATGGTAATATACGCGCAGTCCCCCCATTCTTCCTCAAAATTTCCATCCAGAATCCATGCATGGGACGCATCGCCGTCCAGAACCGCCTTTGCCCGCAGGGCCGGCCCCGTAACAGATCTGCGGTACTGCAGCGCGATACAGGAGGCTTCTTCTTCAAACAGAATCCGGTCGCCTGCCTTCCTGCCCGTCCATCCGTTTTTAAACAGATCCAGATGCCCTGTTTTCTCATCCGGATCGGTCCGGAATCCTTCCAGCCGCGGCATTGCCTCCCGGATCGTAAGCCTTCTGACGGTTTCATACGCATTCGCTGTCACCGGCTGCGGCATCTCATATTCCGGTCCATCCTTCCACATGTGCCGCTTTACTTCATCAAGAAACTCCGTAATCTGTGCCGCCACCAGTTCATGCCCTTTATCATTTGGGTGCAGGCCGTCCTGCGTCAGCTCTTCTTTTGTATACTGACCTGCCTGCATCCCGGCATACAGCGTGTCTTTCATGCTGACATGCGGAATGCCGTACCAGTCCCCGATCTGATTGTGCTCCTTTTGTACATTATCCCCGGTATCATAATATACATTATTTAAGATCAGTACCGCAGGTTTTGTCCGGCTGGTTAAGATCCGGCGTACCAGTCCTTCAAATGTTTCCTGAAAAAACGTTTCCTTCCGGCCGGGATCATCTGTCATATCGTTGACGCTAAAATCCAGTACAACAACATCCGGCCCGTACATCAGAAAATCCTGCCAGACTCTGGAGACTCCAAAATGGGAATCTGTCCCTCCGATCCCGCCGTTGACATAAGAAAACTCCGCCTGCGGAAATGCCTGCTCCCACCATTGAAATACACGGTACGCGTAACACTTTTCCTGTGCCGAAGCCGCGCATCCCTGTGTAATCGACCCGCCGAAAAAGCCGATCGTCAGCGGTTCTCCATGCTGCGCGCGGCGCATACAATGCTTTAGTCTTTGCTCATTTACATGCTGCATGTTTTTATCTCCACCCTTCTATCTTAAGATTGCTGATATAGTCCGCAAGCTCCTGCGCCATCTCTTCCGCTTCCGGTATCCGCAGATGTCCAGGCGTGCCTTTTCCGTTGCGTCTAAACAGGTACTGCGAGATTTTTTCGTCTTTCATCTCCCGCACGACCTGCCCGATCGAACGGTCCCATGACTGGTCGTGACACAAAAGCGTTGTACAGCAGACAATCCAGGCATCCGGATATTTTTGTCTGAGTCCGCCTAAAAATTCCCGGTAACGCTTCCTCCACATCTGTGCTTTTTCACCGCAAAAGTCTTCTTTCATATAATCCTGCGGATGGCTGTCATTCTGTCCAATCGCAACGATCACTACCTGCGGCGTATAGCTTTTAAAATCCCATTCCAGCGGTTTTCCAAACTGCGGATTGTAGCGCACTTTATCCCATACAGTCTCCATTCCAATATAATCCGGCTCACAGAACCATCCGGTCTGATCCATCAGCGCGATTCCTCCCTGTGCGATATCGTGAATCTGCGCGTTCAGTTTTCTGGCCGTAATCCACGCATAAGAATACCAGCTGTTAGAATATTCCCCGTTATGCTCCGGATCTTCACAGCCCGTATGATCTACCGCTTCGGATACCTCTCCAGCAGACACCGAATCCCCGTATACCTCGATTTTTCTTTCCGGTTTTTTTGGCGCATCCAGAAGCTTTGCGCCGTCTTCGATTTCCGCACCCAGAAAACAAACCTCATGGCACGAATCCTGCCTTTTAAAAATCAGAACCTCATGCTCCTTTTTTTCTGTCTGCTCCACAGGAACTTCCAGAACCGCCGGCCCGTCCTGCGGAAGCGGCAGCGTTATCTGCTTTCCATCCAGAATACATCCGAGATAATTATCCCAGTATGCCTGACGGTTTTTTACATGCAGCTTTAGCATATTCCCTGTAAAGCGCATACATACGCTCGTACACGGAAATACAAAAACGGGTTCCTCCTTTCTGCTCCAGTCTATTCTGCCGGTATAGGATAATTTTTCATGACCAGGCTGAATCTTCATATTTATACTCCTTTCCATCGGTTATTTTTGTGTTATGGCACGTTTATTTTTAAAGCTTAAACCCCGCGCCCTGTCCACCACAGCCGGAAATCATGACAGCGTTGACTCCCATTTTTACAGCGACGAGACAGTCTGCTCTGTCCTGTTCCATATCAAAACCTCAGTTACTACATTTTGTTAATTTTTATTAATTTTTAGATTAATTTAATTATACGTAGATTAATATCTACAGTCAACAAAATACTTCATGTATATATGTTTTCTACATAATACACAAATTCATCTATATATTTTATTATAAAATACTAACATCAAGTTAATTTTTTTTATTTTAAGCTTCCCTTAAATTTATAAACAACATTTTTATTAATCAAATTATTAAATAAAACTGAAATCACATGAGATAAGAAATATAAAACTTTTTCAGGGGGATGTCTTAACACTAACGGAAGCAGATA
>CANTHI010000490.1 GCA_947653505.1 uncultured Eubacterium sp. | reverse complement strand
TGCGGAAAAGGTAACGGGGCAGGGAAAAACCGAGGATATTGGGAGAAAATCGCTGCTTACCGAATCCCTGGATATTTTTAAAACACAGCAGGAATGTGCGCATAAAAATGGCTTAAAAACGACGATTGAAATGACGTATGCAAGTCTGTTTAACGAAGAGGCAGTTGCGATCGCGAAGGAACATCATGAAAAATATGGGGATGAGATCGGCCTGACGCTGCTTGGCCTGCCATGCAGGGAGTTTCGTGAAAAATATAAGACGAAGGATTTTTGTATCTGGATGTTTTCGATGGAAGATAAGAAGTCGATTGTAAACGATGTATTTGAAAAGTTTCATGATACGTTTGGATTTTATCCGGAATCGACGGGTTCTTATTATATGGATGCCGATCTGATTAATTATATTAAGGAGCAGTATCCTTCGGTAAAATGCGCGGTTGCGACCTGCTGGGAGGAGGGGCCGAAGGCATATCATACGTGCAACAACTCCTGGTATACATTTATGGACGGTGGTCCGTGGGCGCCGTGGATTCCATCCAAAACCAATACGCATGCTCCGGCAGCGAATGAAGAAGAAGATAGCGGGATTGTGGCGATTCCGCATCTGTCCAGAGATCTGATCGCGTGTTATGATGGCAATGGTTCGAATTTCGGCACCCATCCGCAGAACGTGCTGCGCGGGATGATTTATGACAGCAAAACGTGGGAATATCCGTATCTGTATAACCTGATTGACCAGTACCGGTATCTGGCAAAATTTAACAATGGCTATGCCTACAATATGATGTTTGTAGGGCCAGGCTGGATGAATAAAATGGGACGCTGGGAGGCGCCGTATGAGCTGCTGTTAAAATCATATGAAGATGGCTGCGCTTATTACGGGCAGCTGAAAAAAGAAGGTAAATGTACCGATATGACGATGTCTGAGTTTGCAGACTATTACAGGAAAAAGAAGTCGTATACAGAGCCGGAATGCGCATTGTGGAGAGATATTTTGTATGGTTCCCAAAAACAGCTGTTCTGGTACTGCGATCCGTTTCTGCGTGCCTGTGTCAATATGGACCAGGGTGGCGCGATCGTAGATCTGCGTCCGTACGTGGCAAAGCTGGACTGGAAGGTCGGTATCGGAACGGATCATATCCAGGACGCATCTTATCCGTTTTTAATCCAGGAAAAATACCGGGCAGGCTATTTTACCCATTATGCGGGGGAAGGAACGGTTCGCAGTGCGAAGCTGACTTACAAGGGAGAAGAAGTGGATTTGTGTCTTTGTCCGACGCATGCGCATTTTTCGCAGGAAGGGATTACACGCGTGTTAACACTCGATCCGGTGACGATTGAATTTACGGATCTTACGATAAAGCTGCAGACACGCATTTTCTTTACCGAAGGAAGCGCCGGAATCCGGATGGAACGTAAGATTCTTGAGATGAGCAGGCCGGAGGCAGAGGTGGAGTTAAATGAATACATGGTTGCGTGCTATGGGACGACGGAATATACCGAAGATATGTCCGGGATTACGCTGTCGGCTGAAAAAGGTGCGGATGCGTTGACGCTTGCCTATGAATACAAGTGCAGGGAAGAATATGTGGAGGGAGCAGACCGCGTATCGGCAGTGATTCCTCCGGTGCAGACAAAAGTGTCCATGTCCTGTGACCGCAAAGACGCAACAGGATATTTTAAAGAAGGTTATGCATTTTCACCGATGTTTACCTTAGGGTATCAGACGAAGATCAGTGATAAGGAGGTATTTTCAACATGGCTCAGCTTGGAAAAGGCAAATTAAATTACAGGTGTCCATCCTGCTTTTTCAGGGATCTGGATATTGACATGTTTTATGATAAGGATACAAAGAAGTATCACTGCATCCGCTGCCAGTATGTGGCGGAGGAAGCGGAGATTCTGAACATGAATGAAGCAATCCGCACCAGATACCGGTTTATGAACAGACGGATTACGGAATTTGAAAACTTTAGTTTTTAGGCGGAGGCTTTCATGATAAAAGGAATGGACATCTCTTCCCTGGCAGAGGTGGAGCAGTGCGGCGGCAGGTTTTACGATCATGGGGAAGAAAAAGACCTGCTGGAGATCTTAAAATCTTACGGTACGGATTATGTCAGGCTGCGGCTGTGGAACGATCCGTATGCGGAAGACGGCAGTCCGTACGGAGCCGGATGCAGCGATTTTCAGGCGACGTTAAAGCTGGCAAAACGTGCGCTGGCGCAGGGATTTGGGTTTCTGCTGGATTTTCACTACAGTGATTTCTGGGCGGATCCGGGTAAACAGACGATTCCGAAAGCATGGCGTGGTCTGGATGAACAGGGTCTGGTACAGGCGGTATATGATTTTACAAAAAAGACACTGGAAGATTTTCGTGCCTCAGGCGCCATGCCGACGATGGTGGCGACGGGCAACGAGCTGAGTAACGGTCTGCTGTGGCCATATGGAAAGGCGCCGCATGATCAGGCAATTGCAAAGCTCGTAAGCGCAGGCATCCGCGCGGTCCGCGCTGCAGAAAACGGTCTGCCTGTGATGGTGCATCTGGATAACGGTGGGAATAACGATTTGTACCGCAGATGGTTTGACCAGTATTTTGCAAACGGCGGGGAAGATTTTGAATATATCGGATTGTCTTACTATCCGTTCTGGCATGGAAATCTGGCGGCGCTGGAAGCAAATATGCATGATATCGCGCGGCGTTATCATAAGGATCTGATTGTGGCAGAGGTTTCGATGGGCTTTACGATGGAAGATTATCAGGACTATGAAAAGCTTACGGATCAGGAACGCAAAGGCTATGCCACAAAACCACATCTTATCAAAGGGCTGGATTATCCGATGACGAAAAAAGGACAGGCGGATTTTATGCGGGACTTTCTGTCACGGATTCAGAATGTGCCATTTCAGAAGGGAAAAGGATTTTTTTACTGGGAACCCGCGTGGCTTCCAAGACACGGCTCGCAGTGGGCGACAGAGGCCGGGAGAGCGTATCTTGGGGAACCGGGAAAAGGGGGAAATGAGTGGGCGAATCAGGCGCTGTTTGATTATGACGGACATGCGCTGCCGGCGCTCGCGGTGATTCGGGATTTTTAAGATACAAACAGAAGAAGACCTGTATCAATTTGTACGTTTGTGTGGTCTGCCATTCCTCATGCTTTTAAGACAGACTGTTTGAATGAAACAGTGCACGTAAAGCCCGGAAAGGTCAGGCGTTACTTTTCACGGGTCAGGAACGCGCAGGGTCTGCTCCACTGGGCATAAACTGCGCGTTCCGTGAGAATATGATTCAGGAGTGAGGGGCG
>CANTHI010000489.1 GCA_947653505.1 uncultured Eubacterium sp. | reverse complement strand
TCATTAATCAATGGGAAGATTGGTGAAAAAGAGCTTAAGGACGTGACGTTTGCAGACGGCTATTACCGCAAACCATTCGAAGAGACGTATCAGGATTATCTGGCTACGTTTCAGAACCTGTACGAAGGCCGCAGCGATAAGTTTGTCTGCCTGATGGATCTGGCTCTGATGGCGATGAAGCGTCTGAAAAAGGAAGGAAAGCTGCAGGATCAGGAGGAGTCCGACGAGATTAATGCCTGCTCGATTGTCGTTCCGGTGGACATTGACGGGCAGACGCAGGAGTGGCTGATCAATTTTAAAAATGAGACGCACAACCATCCGACAGAAATCGAACCATTCGGCGGCGCGGCTACCTGTCTGGGCGGTGCGATCCGTGACCCGCTGTCCGGACGTACGTATGTCTATCAGGCGATGCGCGTGACAGGAGCGGCAGACCCGACGCTTCCGGCCAGTGAGACGCTGGAAGGAAAGCTGCCGCAGAAAAATCTGACAAGAGGAGCTGCAAAAGGCTATTCTTCGTATGGCAACCAGATCGGACTGGCGACCGGATATGTCAAAGAAATTTATCATCCGGATTATGTGGCCAAGCGTATGGAAATCGGCGCAGTGATCGGCGCGGCGCCAAGAACGGCAGTACAGCGGCTGACCTCGGATCCGGGGGACGTGATCGTACTGCTGGGCGGACGGACCGGGCGGGACGGATGCGGCGGCGCGACAGGCTCCTCCAAAGCGCACACGACGCAGTCCATCGATACGTGCGGCGCCGAGGTACAAAAAGGAAACGCACCGACAGAACGCAAGCTTCAGCGGCTGTTCCGCAGGCCGGAGGTCTCACATATCATAAAAAAATGCAACGATTTTGGCGCGGGCGGCGTATCGGTAGCAATCGGTGAGCTGGCGGACGGCCTGCGGGTGGATCTGGACCGTGTACCGAAAAAATATGCCGGGCTGGACGGGACAGAGATTGCGATCTCAGAATCACAGGAGCGCATGGCCTGCGTGATCGCACCGAAGGATGTGAAACAGTTTCTCGCGTATGCAAAAGAAGAAAATCTGGAAGCCGTTCCGGTAGCGGAGGTAACAAAAGAACCAAGACTGGTGCTCGTATGGCGCGGGAAAGAAATTGTCAATATTTCCAGGGCATTTTTAAATACGAACGGAGCACATCAGGAAGTATCCGTGGCGGTAGAGCTTCCGGAAAAAGATGCGGCTTTCTTCCAGAAGCTGGAACTGGAGCAGGTCGCAAAAGACCTTGCGGCAGGCGATATCAAAGCAGCATGGCTGGATACGCTCAGAGATCTGAATGTCTGCTCACAGAAAGGTCTGGTAGAGATGTTTGACAGCTCGATCGGGGCAGGCAGTGTCCTGATGCCATACGGCGGGCGTTACCAGCTGACAGAGACACAGAGCATGGTGGCAAAGCTTCCGGTACTGAAAGGAAAGACCGATACCGTAACGCTGATGGCTTACGGCTTCGATCCGTATCTGTCCAGCTGGTCGCCATATCACGGAGCTGTCTATGCGGTACTGGAATCTTTGTCCAGAATCGTGGCATCAGGCGGCGACTACAGCAGGGTGCGGTTTACCTTTCAGGAATATTTCCGCAGAATGAGCGAAGAGCCGGCCAGATGGAGCCAGCCGTTTGCCGCCCTGCTCGGTGCATATGCCGCACAGATCGGATTCGGACTGCCTTCCATCGGCGGCAAGGATTCCATGTCCGGCTCGTTTAATGAGATCGACGTCCCGCCGACACTCGTATCATTTGCCGTAGACGTCGCAAAACAGCAGGATATCATTTCACCGGAATTAAAAGCCGCAGGAAACCAGCTGGTCCGGCTGTCAGTCCGGACAGACGCATACGATCTGCCAGTATATGAACAGGTGAAAAAGTTATACGGGACGGTTCACGGACTGATTCAAAGCGGAGTCATCCTTTCTGCCTATGCGCTGGACGGCAAGGGAATCGCCGCGGCAGTCAGCAGGATGGCATTCGGAAATAAGCTGGGCGTTACGCTGGATGCATCGGCATGTTCAACGGAACAGCTGTTTGCGCCGGCATTTGGCAGCTTTGTAGCAGAAGTGCCGGCAGACAGGCTTTCCGAAGCAGAAGCAGCAGTCCGCGCAGCCGGACTGGAGGAAGACTATGTGGTGATCGGGCAGGTCTGCGCAGACAGTCAGTTCTGCTACGGCAGCGTCACGATTCCGATGGAAGAGGCCGTTACGGCATGGACAGGAACGCTGGAGAATGTATTTCCTACGATTGCTGTACAGGGAAAAGAAAAAGTCAGAACAGAGATTTACCATACAGACCAAATTTATATCTGCAAACACAAGACTGCGAAGCCAACCGTATTTATCCCGGTATTTCCTGGTACCAACTGCGAATACGATTCTGCAAAAGCCTTTGAAAACGCCGGAGCGCAGGTCATCGTAAAAGTCTTCCGGAATCTGAACGGCGCAGATATTGCCAGCTCGGCAGCCGCGTTTGAACAGGCGATCAGCCAGTCACAGATTCTGATGTTCCCAGGTGGATTTTCCGCGGGGGATGAGCCAGAAGGCTCCGCAAAGTTTTTCGCAAACGCGTTTCGCAATGAGCGGGTAAAGGAAGCGGTCATGCAGCTTTTAAACGATCGGGACGGACTGGCGCTCGGCATCTGCAACGGTTTTCAGGCGCTGATCAAGCTGGGACTGCTTCCGTATGGAGAGATTACAGAGCAGAAGGAAGACTCACCGACGCTGACTTACAATACGATCGGGCGGCACATTTCCAAAATGGTATATACGAAAGTCGTTTCGAATAAAAGTCCGTGGCTGGCAAAGGCAGAGACCGGAGGCATTTATGTGAATCCTGCATCGCATGGAGAAGGACGCTTTGTCGCAGATCAGGAATGGCTGGACAGGCTGTTTGCCAACGGCCAGATCGCGACACAGTATGTAAATGACGCGGGCGTACCTTCGATGGATGAGGAATGGAATATCAACGGTTCTTATCTGGCGATTGAAGGCATCACAAGTCTGGACGGCCGTGTGTTTGGAAAGATGGCACATGCGGAACGGCGCGGAGAGTCTGTAGCTGTGAATATTTACGGGGAACAGGATATGCGGCTGTTTGAGGCTGGTGTGGCTTATTTTCAGTAAGAAAAGGACTTGTTTTTAATACAGCCCGAATGATTTTGAATGCGAATTGAAAAAAGACCTTGTAAACAGATAAAAAATATCTGCCTGCAAGGTCTTTTTTTCAGGAACTAACAGCCAATCTATCCAAAGATTTAAGACATTCACGAAGCTGTTCCTCATACTTATCAAAGTCTATTT
>CANTHI010000488.1 GCA_947653505.1 uncultured Eubacterium sp. | reverse complement strand
AGCGAATAGCATGCCCCATTGGGCACCAGGTGTCGCGCCCGTCCGGTACCACAGAGTAAATGCAGAATGCTTAGAGATTCTTACATTCTGGAAACCGGAACAATGAAACAGGGCCGGTTCCCTCATCCAGCGTCCGGTTATCCAAAATGCAACACATTTACGTAAATTGTTGCATTTTCACTTAAGTCCACGCCTCTATAGTGCCGCATCCGTCCGCTTCCACAGTGTAAATACAGAATGCTCAAAGATTCTTAATTCCATAAACCAGTGTCCACAGCCTGCTACTCCACCATTGTGTAATTTTCTGCATCCTCCGGCACCTGTGTTCCGCTTCCATAGCTATAGTTGCCGTTCATTCCTTCTATCTCTTTTCCCTCTTCAATTTGAAAATAGACCGTTTTTCCGTCATAATCAAATGCAACCTTGCAGACACCATCCGCATCAAACAAATCCGTGATCTCGATCTTTTTATCATAATAATAAATAAAGACATTTCCATCTGCATCTGCTTCCACGCTGTTGCTAAGATCATCCAGCACGTCCTCTGCCGAAAGCGGTGTCTCATTGCCGGAATCATCGATCGCTACCCCGCCTCCGGAGCCTTTATGCGTTTCGCCATTTTCGTCCGTATATGAGTAAGAATAGCTGCCCGCTCCATCGCCTGTTACATCAAACTGCGCCTGCTCTCCGTGAAACCATACCGTAATTTTTTGCCGGATGCCGCCAAGATCAGCCGCATATGCGACAGTCATACTGCCAAACACTACCACCGCGGCTACACAGGCAGCCACTGCTTTTTTCATGCGATATCCATTTTTATTTTTTTCCATCATATGATCCTCCAAAATCATGTTGCCGGAGGCATGCAGAGTCGAAAACGCCTTCTGATATTTTTCCTTATTCGTCATCTTCCCAGTCCTCCTTTAATACTTCTTTTAACATTTTGCGTCCACGCGCCAGCCTGACTTTGACATTGCTCTGTGTCAGCTTTAATACATTTGCAATCTCACAAACGGAGTACTCCTCATAATAATACAAATGTATAATAATCCGGTATTTTTCCGGCAGCTTCATCACGGTCTCAAACAACGTCTCAACCTGCGGCGTTTCAAAAGCAAGTGTTTCCATATAATCTTCCAGTGGCACCTTATGCTGCCTCCAGAATGAACGGTTCACGTTTTTTGCTTTGTTGATGGCCACCCGCAGCAGCCAGGCGCGGATATGCTGTTCGCTGTCAAATTCCTTCTTCATTACATAATACTGGAGAAACGTTTCCTGTACAATATCATCCGCATCGGCCGCGTTCCTGCACACATTAAACGCAGCCGCAAACAAATTGTCACGGTAACGTCCTGCCAGTTCCTCTACTGTCTGTCTCATGAGCGGTTCCTCAGTTTCTTTGTTCTTTGAAAGGTCCTTTCACTAACTATACAAACAGAATCGGAAAAAGGTTACAAAAAATGAAAATTTTTTGCATGAAACCGGCATCCATTATAATAAAAACAAAAAACAGTGTAAGACTACACTGTTTTTGTCCTGATCCGGCCGGATCCTTAACCCGTTTTCTTCTTTTGAAAATATCCGTCAATATTCCTCTTAATATCCGCCGGCTGCTGGTTCTTCAGCAGATATCCTTCCGGACGCAGCGGCATGACTCTTGTAACACTTTCCTTATCGACCCTGCCTGTCAGAAAAAAAACCGGAATTTTTGCAAAATCGTCCTCTGCGCGGATCATCTCCAGCACCTGCACGCCATCGCAGACTGGCATTTCATAATCCAGCAGTACCAGATCCGGCCGGTTGAGCGTCAGGCACCGGATACCGGACAGTCCGGATTTTGCCACAGTAACCTGGTAGTCTTTCCCAAGCAGCTCCTGCATGGCCAGACAGACCGTATCCGAATCATCTATCACAAGAATCTTCTTTTTATTGTCCTGCGCATTTTGTTTTTCATTATTCTTAAGATAAATACCTACTTCTTTTACTGCATTTTCTGCAACAATCGAAGTTCCCGCTTTTTTCATCTGATGCGGCGCCATCGCGCAATATGCAAAATATCCCGCCCCCGTATCAAACAAAAGACTGCACAGTGGCTTCGTAAATACTTTCTGGAACTGTTCATAAGACAGCAGATTTTCATCCTGCAGCTTATATCCGGACGCTGCCGGCAGATGTGCCAGCACACGTTCCACAAACTGGCGGATTGTATATCTGGATGCGTTCATCAGTACCACGCTCATTTTACCTGATTTATCTCCCATCATCTTTCCGACCGTTTCAAGAAGCAGCTTTTCTTCAAAAATCATAAATACTTCCCACTTCTCGCCTTTATCATTTGAATAAATAAATCTGCAGTAAATGCCTTTTCCAAACCGTTCTCCGCCGTACCGGTCACTGACCAGACGCGAATCCAGCTGAAACATATCTTTGACCAGATAGATCATCAGCTGCTTCGCCGCCAGCTCCTCTTCTTCCGGCAGCAGATTTTCCCACTGACTAAACGTCTCACCGACAATCGCGCGGTCTTCGGTCAGGGTATGCCCGATTAACCATCCGGCACAGACACTTAAAAAATGGCTCACCGCCTCTTTCGAAAAATCGTTCTGCATCAGCTCCCGTTCCAGTGCCGGCAGCGTATTTTTGCGGAAATTGTCATGAACACGCCTGTGCATATCGTATCCTTTATAAGAAATCGAAGCCATATAGACCTCTTCCTCCGAAAAATGCTTCATTGCATGATCCTTAAAATATTTCAGCCCTTCCTGGCAGACCCACTCACTCTTATCTTCCTGTTCACTGAATACGAGCAGACGGTTTATAATGCCAAAAAGTTTTTTATGCTCTCTGTCGATCACATCCACCCCGAGATTAAATCGATCCTGCCATATGAATTGATTACCCATGATGTCCTCCTTTACCACAGTGCAGTCTCTTCACTGTCATCCTCCTTTTTACAATACTTCCCCAATATCCTTTCCCGGCACAAAACTTAAGACGGTACATATAAACCATCCATCACCTGATTTCAGACTGCGGACATACAAAACAGACATAACCTGCAAAGCTGTGTCTGAAAAATATCCCCTGCCTGTAGCTGATCAATGATGTTGTATTCCTTTTATAAATGATACAGACATTACTGTCTCTTTCCCAGAAAACATGGTCTGAAAATCATAGTATATTTTCAGGAAATATGTTATAGAAGGATCCTTTTTGCCTGGTGCTATCGGAAAAAAAGACAAGTAAGTTTGTTAGATTATTTCTTTACAGTTCCTTAGAACAGATTATGTATAGTTTGCCATTTTATGATAAACTATA
>CANTHI010000487.1 GCA_947653505.1 uncultured Eubacterium sp. | reverse complement strand
TCGTCAATCCTAATATCACAATCACACCTGTCATACCATTATAGTAAGCGATCCAGCCTGCCACATACAATAAATAGCAGACTGCCGCCATAATTATAAAAGGGGATATACACATTTTTTTGCTCCCGCTGTTTCTAAAAATACATAAAGCAGCAATCATCAATATCTGACATACAGAAGCTACTGTATCAACCGTTTCTGTAACAGATTTTGCCCTTAGTATATCGTCTGGCGCAGGAACAGCAAACCAGATAAAATTCGGTATCATAACAAGCAAAAATAGCAGTAATCCATAAATCTCAAAACTCAGCCTGTATCTTTTTAACATTTAATCCTCCCTTTCAATCACCGGCACCGCTTTTAATACTCTATAACTTCCTCTTTCCCATTTCTCTGAATCCGGAACACATCCGGCTGATTTCCCGTCAGTTCCCTGCTTCTTTCATCCGGCTGGCAGCTTCCGATACTGATCTGATAACTTCCCGGCCGCACGACACACGTTCCGTCTTCTGTAATCAGCGCAAAATCCCTCATATCCAGCGTCACTTCTGCCCGCTTTGTTTCTGACGGTGCCAGCGACAGACTGCACAATCCTTTCAGCTGTATCTCCGGCTCATATGTCTCACGGTCTTCATGCCGGATATAGACCTGAACGCTTTCCTGTACCGGATAGCTGCTCTGGTTGGTCACATTCACGCTTACCGTTACCGCATCCCTGACGCCGCATTCACTGCAGCTGACTGCCGCATCTGTATAACACAGCTTTGCATAAGACAGCCCATAGCCAAACGGATACAACACCTTACAATCCGTATACCGGTATGTGCGGTTTTTCATGCTGTAATCCGTAAACTCTGCAAGCTCTTTCGTATCCGCGTAAAAAGTAACCGGAAGCTTTGCGGACGGTGCATAGTCCCCAAAGATTATCTCTGCAATGGCTCTGCCTCCACGCGCACCCGGATACCACGCATCCAGAATCACGTCCACATGCTGGTCCGCATAGGACAGATCCATCGCGCTGCCTGCCAGCAGTACGAGTACCACCGGTTTTCCGGCTGCCACAACCGCTTCCATCAGCTCCTGCTGCAGCCCCGGCAGCTTTAAGTCCAGCTTATCCCCGCCCGCATACGCATTGCCTGTATCGCCTTCTTCACCTTCCAGCGTGGCATCCAGCCCCAGACATAAGATCACGACATCTGCCTGTTCCGCAGCCAGAACCGCTTCCTGAATGCGGTCCTTTGGTTCTGCCAGAGCTTCTACTTTATCTTTGTACAGATGACACCCCTGTGCATAAAGGACTCTGACATCATCTCCCACATACATCTGGATTCCCTCCAGCGGTGTAATATATCTGGAAGATGTGCCCATATAATTGCCAGTCAGCGCGTCGATAGAATTTGCATTCGGACCAATCACCGCAATCGTACGCAGAGATTCTTTCTGCAGCGGCAGCATATGATCTTTGTTTTTTAACAGTACAATACTTCTTCTTGCGGCTTCGACTGAAAACTCCGTATGCTCCCTGCACTCTACCTTTTCATACGGTATCTCTGTATATGGAGACGGATAATCTTCCATCATACCGAGCCGGATCCGTACCTCCATCAGCCGCTCTACCGCTTCCGTAATGGCTTCCTCACTGACCAGTCCCTGCTCCAGCGCTGCTCCAAGATGCAGATACGCATTGCCACAGTTTAAATCACACCCATTGTTTACTGCCATCGCCGCGGACTCTGCCGCTGTTTTCGTCACTTTATGATGCAGATGGAAATCATTGACCGCCCAGCAGTCTGATACAATATGCCCCTCAAACTTCCATTCTCCCCTGAGAATATCCTGCAGCAGCCGTTTGCTGCCGCACGCCGGTTCCCCGTTTACCCGGTTATAGGCACCCATAACCGCTTCTACTTTTGCCTCCCTGACACATCTGCTAAACGCATACAGATAAGTATCATATAAATCATGCTCCGATACCTGCGCGTCAAATTCATGCCGCAGCGCTTCCGGTCCACTGTGCACCGCAAAATGCTTCGCACATGCCGCGGCTTTTAAATGCTCCGGATCCTCTCCCTGCAGACCTCTGATATACGCGATACCAAGCTCCGCCGTCAGATACGGATCCTCCCCATACGTCTCATGCCCGCGCCCCCATCTGGGATCCCGGAATATGTTAATATTCGGCGACCAGAAAGTCAGCCCTTTGTAAATGTCCCGGTCGCCCCGCTTCGAAAACTGCTGAAACTTTGCCCGTCCTTCAGTCGAGACAACATCCGCAATCCGGTACAGCAGATCCGGATCAAAAGATGCCGCCATCCCGATCGCCTGCGGAAACACCGTCGCAACTCCGGCTCTTGCTACCCCATGCAGAGCCTCATTCCACCAGTTGTAGGCTGGAATGTGCAGCCGTTCGATCGCTGGGGAGGCGTACAGCATCTGTGAGAGTTTTTCTTCTGTTGTCATCTGGCTTACCAGCTCTTTTGCGTATGTTTTTGTCTTTTTGCTCATGTTACTTCTCCTTTATTTAATTTTTATTTCTTGCGTTACGTAGTGGCTATGAGGACGCCGGATGGGAGGCGGTGAGCTGTCTGCCTGTTCCTTTTCCAGAATGCAAGAAGTTCTAAGTATTCTGCATCCAGACTGTGGTACCGGACGGGCGCGACACCTACTTCGCTTCTGGCTGCCGCCAGCAGCTAAAGGTGCCGCTTCGGCTTCGCCGCCTGTGTGTTGGGCAGAATACTAAGAACTTCTAAGCATTCTTCCAACGTCTCAGGCAGACAGCTCACCGCCTCCCATCCGGCTGGCTTTCACAGGCTTTACACACGTTGCAGCAGGATTCTTAATCATATGGTGCACAAACTCGTTTCCATTTATCAATTTTCCCAACTGGCTCTCATTTACTTTTCAAACGTTACAGACGAACCCTATAAAATCCTGCAAACTGTTTCGAGTATCTAATGTAACTACCCCTGACATTGTCTCCGAAACCGGCAATATTTAACAACCAGCCAACTGTCATCCATCATATATAAGTGCCTCAGTTGACAGATGTAACACTTTAGAAAGCCAGCTGGGAGATGGGATTTACGCCAGATGCGGATTCACGATCTTTCGAGTCTTTATATACGCTGCTTCATTCATCCATTCTGTCTCAAAAGCATAAGGGATAGCGGACCGGACATCCGGACTGGCAGACCAGACATACCGACAAATTGATGCAGATTTACCGGACATTCGAAAAACCACCGCCTCAATTATACGTAAAGCATTAGAAAAACAGCTGGATGAGGGAACCGGCCCTGTTTCATTGTGACTTTGGAAGA
>CANTHI010000486.1 GCA_947653505.1 uncultured Eubacterium sp. | reverse complement strand
AGGTCTGGATTAATGGGAAAATCCTGCTGTCGCTTCTCACTGAAAAATATCTTGGGGATATTGATTTTTCCCCCTCTTGGAACATCCGCAGGGAACCGGAGCATATGGAGGGAGACGAAACCTGTAACACTTTTATGTAAATTGTTGCATTTCCCGCGCATCCCCCGCAAATCCGGCCCCATCTATTATCCGCCCGGCCACCTCATCATACACAAGGATATTAAGCCCCTGTTCCACAAACGCATAGGGCTGCTGGTCCACCAGCACCGTAAACTCCGCATCTGTGCATCTGACAGCCAGATCTGATGCCCCGAGACTGATGTGCTTAAAACAATCTCTGTCTGCCGAAGCCTGAAACACACATGCGCCCTCCTTCCAGACCTGTATACCGTCATTCTGCTCCCAGCAGACAACGGACACACCGTCTGGCTGTTTTTTCAGTGTCTGAATATATTCTTCTTTTGATTCTGTCTCTTTCAGCATTTTTCCAAAGATCTCCTGATGCCAGAATAAATCGCCCGTTTGCGCCCATTTGCCGTATGAGAGATCTTCGCGGCGGTCTGGCAGGCTGATGTGACTTTGCATCCAGTCTGCCAGATAACGGGTATACTTTAAGCTGCCATAATAATTTAAATGCGAAGCATCTAAAAGATCGCTGGCAAAGTCAATCTGCATGTCTTCTTTTAACCGGTTTCCTTCGATCAGGGATACCCCGTATTCCTCCGCAATCTTCTGAATATAAGCATCTGCCTGCCGCTTTTCTTCCACCTGATTCGCAAAAGGAGAATTTACCAGCAGCAAAGGAATCTCTTTTTCCTGACATAACTCAATAAATCTGCGCAGATAATGTTCCGTACGTTCTGTGACCGGCTCTTCCGTCCCGCAAATGGGACTTTCATCCAGCTTCCGGTCCTGGGCTTTTTCCCATTTTGCCAGCTCTTTCCCGGAAATTACCGTAAAATCCGGTTTGTATCCAAGATACCGGATCTCGTCTGTATTGTTAAAATCTTCGCTTGTCAGCGAAAAGGAGCGTGTATGATAATACGGAAAGGATAAGAATGCTCCCACCGCGTCCAGAAATTCCCCATACTGATTCACTGCCTGAATTGCCTTCCACTTAGTCACGGAAGGCTTCATGCTGATCAGTGTCTCCCAGGAATACGCGCCAAAATCTTCCTCTTTGCGGTACATCGTACCGATATCCAGTACCGTCAGTGCCGGAGTCTGTGTCTTTAACGCTTCTTCCAGCAGATAATAGCTGATCCACACCGGCTGTCCGGGCGACGCCAGCAGATAGCTGGCAATCCCATAATCTTCATACAGCTGACACGTATTGATCCCGTAATAGACGTGGCTGCTTCCGATGCAGAGCACATCTGCCTGGTCGCGCTCCAGTCCGTAAAAATCGGCCAGCTGGATACAGCCTTCGCTTTTGCGGTTTAATGTCATGTGATTCAGCAGCATGCCGGTTGCTGCGAGTAATGTGAAAAAAAGAATCGTCCGAAATACCTTTCTCATTGTCTGACCTCCGTATCTGATATCATCTGATGTCTTTCATATTTAAAACTGAAAATATATAAACTGGCTTTCATCATAGTCCGGCCCGTACATGCCAAACAAAAATAAAAACGAAAATAAAATAAGAAGAACCAGCCACCGGAACCAGGTACTCTGTCTTGCCAGAAACAGGTCCAGCGTTTCATTCCTGTGTTCCCTGATCAGGCTGACCAGAAGCAGGATCATAAGCGCTGCAGACAGAATCACCAGCTCTGAAGCGTCCAGCCCGAGTTCACAAAGCGTCCCATCCGAAAGTGCCCAGATATTCATCTTTGTAAAAATCCTCCGGATGCAGCCAATCGCACTCTTTAATGATTCTGCCCGAAAAAAAACAAGCGCAAACAGCGTCAGTGCATATGTCACCGCAATCTGTCCGATACGGAAGCTAAACGCCGTCACACTGACTCCCGCCCGCCTTCTGAGCTTACGGCGGAATCCTGCTGTCGCTGTCCCAGCCATCTGATACATGCCATGTATCGCACCCCAGCACACATAATGCCAGCTCGCGCCGTGCCACAGCCCGCTAACGAGAAACGTAACCATCAGGTTGCTATAGGTGCACACAGTACCGCACCGGCTGCCGCCCAGCGGAATATACAGATAGTCTTTAAACCACGTGCTCAGGGAAATATGCCATCTGTGCCAGAACTCCCGGATACTTCTGGAAAAATAAGGCGTACGGAAATTTTCCATCAGCGAAAACCCCAGTACCTTCGCGGCCCCCATTGCAATCGTAGAATAGCTGGCAAAATCACAGTAGATCTGTATGGAAAATGCCGCCGTCGCGGCGATCAGCTCCACCGCCCCATAAAAATACCATTCCCCATATACCCGGTCCACAAAAATACAAAGCCTGTCCGCAATCACCAGTTTCAGGAAAAATCCCCAGAGCATCAGTATCAGTCCTCCGGCGATCCGGTCATAATCAAACAAATCGTTCCGTCTCATTTTTGGAACCGCGCGGATCTGTTCCAGCAGATTTTCCGACCGCTCGATCGGCCCTGCCACAAGCTGGGGAAAAAAGGAAACAAACAAAGCATACCGGAACAGATTTTTCTCCGGTCTGACCACACGCCGGTACACGTCGACCGTATAACCAACCGCCTGAAACGTATAAAACGAAATTCCTACCGGAAGTATCAGATCAAACGGCTTATGCACTGCCGGATATCCTGCTTTTGCAAGTACAAGGTTCAGATTATCTATCATAAAATCAGCATACTTAAACACTAGCAGAATGCCCAGATTGATACATACGCTGCCAGCCACAACTGCTTTCGCCCACCTTCCCCGCTCCCTGCATCTGCCCAGCAGCAATCCGCAGATCCAGGTCACAATCGTAGAAAACGCGATAAAAAACGTATGCTTTACGCTCCAGCTCATATAAAAATAATAACTCGCCGCAAGCAGCCAGAACGTTTTCAATTTTTTTGGAAGCATAAAATATCCAGGCACAACAACCGGAAAAAAAATTAAAAAATCCAAAGAATGAAATAACATGATACTTTCTCTCTTTCATCAGAATGTAAATGGCGCGCGGTAAACTTTACCAGTTACCCCGGCTCACAGTTCCTCACTTTCAAAGCTTTATCGCCGTGAGTATCATACCAGAAATCTGCTTCGTCTATCCGGACTCAATGTAGCAGTTTTCAGGATTCTCTTATCATAATGTGCTTAGATTATAAATACATTAATATGATTCCGATTGGAGAAAAGTGATCCTGTAATTTGCTGTTTTTATTTACAATTCCTTAGAAAGGTCTCG
>CANTHI010000485.1 GCA_947653505.1 uncultured Eubacterium sp. | reverse complement strand
TTTTTTGCCCAAAAGGGGCACTGCTTCCGTCCGCTAAAGCAATCACGGCAGAAAACACCCGGTCCGCGAACAGACCAGGTGCCCTCTATCCTAAAGACTTCGTTCGCCTTACAGTATCATATATTACAATTTTCCGCCAGATGTTGCAATACCTTCGATGAACTGTTTCTGGAAGATCAGATACAGTACGATCATCGGGATACATGCCAGCAGTGAAGCTGCCATAAGCTGCGGATAGTTACTTGCATACTGTCCCTGCATCTTTGCAAGTGCTGCAGACAGCGGCATTACGTCTTTGTTACAAATCAATGGCCACATCAGGTCTTTATATGCGAATACTGCGGTAAAGATTCCAAGGGCTACCATGGATGACCGGGTAAGCGGTGCCATGATATACAGGAATGTCTGCGGAATGTTGCATCCGTCAAGTCTCGCTGCTTCCTCCAGGTCTTTCGGAAGTCCCATGTACGCCTGTCTTAGAAGGAACGTACCAAACGCTGTTACAAGTCCCGGGAATACCAGCGCAAAGATGGTATTCAGCATTCCCATATTACTTACCATTAAGTACTGCGGGATGATGAAGATCTGCCCAGGCACCATCATCTGGAACAGTACCAGTGAGAACATGAAGTTCTTGCCCCTAAAATTCAGGCGGGCAAATGCATATCCTGCAAGTGTTGCTGTAAGTACCGCTGCTACTACACGCCCTACGATCAAAAGAATCGTATTTAAATACAGCATCGGGAAGTCCATATTCTTAATTACTTTTGAAAAGTTATCTGTTATCCACTCAGACGGGAAGATAACAAACGGGTTTACCGACGTTGACTCTGATAATGTCTTGAATGCTGTCAAGATCATCCATAAAAACGGAACTAACATCGTAATCGATATCAGGATCAGGATGACATGAATCAGCACGGTCGTTGCTTTCTGTTTTGCTTCCATATCAATCCCTCCTTAACTATAGTGAACCCATTTCTTCTGGCCCCACATCTGGAATACGGTGATCACCATGATGATAGCCAAAAGAAGAACTACGATTGTTGAACCATAACCCTTGTTATTCTCTACGAATGAGTTCTGGTAGAACAGGTAAACAAGTGACTGTGTCTTTTTCAATGCAGGATTGTTTCTGTCGATTACCATGTAGATAAGGTCAAATACCTGCAGTCCGCCGATCACTCTCGTAATCATTACGAAGAAGATCGTTGGTGACAGAAGCGGACATGTAATGTGCCAGAACTGCTTGATCCCGGTCGCACCGTCAATGCTTGCCGCCTCATAGTAATCTCCCGGGATCTCCTGGAGACCGGAGATAAAAAGTACCATATTGTAACCGATGATAGACCAGATACCGATAACTGCAATCGCGAAGATCGCAATCTTCGGGTTGGATACCCAGTTTGTCTTTGTCCCCAGAATGTGGTTCAAAAGACCGAACTCTGCGTTAAACAGCCATCTCCATACCATAGCGATAGCCGCCGGAGCTGCTACCATAGGCAGGAAGAAGATGGTACGGTACACTGCGCGTCCCTTCATCTTGCGGTTCAGAAGCACTGCAAGCACAAGCGAGATGATGATAGAGAAGGGAACCTCTACGATCGCGTACTTGAAAGTATTGATCAGTGCCTGCCAAACCTCTCCGTCACCGAACATCTTTGTGTAGTTTTCAACGCCGATAAAGATGTTGCCTCTGCCGAAGTCACCAGTTTTAAAGAAACTTTCATAAATCGTTTTAAAAATCGGATAAATATTCAGGACGATCAAGCCGATCATCGTCGGGAGGATAAAGATCCATCCCCACACAAACTCGTTGCGTTCCTGGCTTGTACCTTTCTTTGGATTAGCCAAGTCTCTCACCCCTTTTCTTTAAACAGGTCATTTTAATAGCTCTCTTCTGAAATCTTTTCATTCATCATACTTGTGATGTTCTTGCATGCATCTGCCATCTTCTCTTCATTGTTCCAAACCTTTACAAGCTCTTCACACATCGGATTCCACCATGCTAATGTAGAATTTGTATGCGGTCTGAATACAGTATCATCCATAGCATCAAGATATGGCTGAAGATGGAATACATCCGTGTTGTTTACCCATGCGTCAGATACTCCGTCGTATGCTGCCATCGTTACACCAAGTTCTGCCTGCTTAAGCTGCATATCCTTGCTGCCGAACCACTCGATCAGCTGGAACGCCTCATCCGGCATACCTGTTCCTGCGGAAGCTGCCCATCCCAGACCATTGTAAAGAGATACGCTCCTGCCTGTTGTTGCATCCTTAGGAAGTCTTGCAACATCGGCATTCTCTACCAGATAATCATTATCCTTGAAACCTGCTACCATCCAGGAACCCTGGGAAATCATAGCAACTTTACCGGACTGGAATAATACGTCTGTACCTGTCTCAGACATTGTATTGGAGTCTGGCATTACATTCTTTACACATTTGTCAAGGAACTCCATAGCCTTGATCGTGTTCGGGTCGTCAAATCCTGACTTGTTGTCGTCTGTTACAATGGTTCCGCCCATGGAATATACCATATTCATCCATGTGTCCTGCTCGTTAGACGGCTGTGCTGCAAATCCGAACTGGCTTCCGTCATCTTTTGTAAGCTTTTCAGCAATCTCGTAGAACTCGTCCCATGTCCAGCTTCCATCCGGATAATCGATCTTTGCTTCGTCGAACATCTTTTTGTTGTACCACATAGCGATCGTATCTCTGTCCTTCGGAACTGCATACACTTTGTCTTTCCATGTGTACATGTCTTTAAGATCCTGCGGGAACTTATCCATCTCAAGCTTCTCGCTCTTTGAAACGTAATCTGTCAGATCCAACAGAATATCATTGGACATGTACTTAACCGCTTCGTTGGAATGCATCCAGAATACATCCGGCATATCTCCGCCTGTTGCACCGGCTTCGAGAAGTGTCCAGTATGCACTCCAGTCCAGAACCTGCAGCTCCGCCTTAACACCTGTCTCTGCGGTGAACTCATCGATGATTTCCTGAAGTCCTGCCTGCTGGTTGGTATCCCAGATTGCTACCGTCAATGCATCACCTTTTTTCTTGCTTCCGCCGTCGTCGCTGCTTCCGCCGCCGCATGCTGTGAGCATTCCGACTACCATCGTAGCTGTAAGTCCAGCCGCAATAAGTCTTTTGATTTTCATAAACCTACTTCCTCCTTCTTCGTCGTATTGACGTTTTTTCTATTAAACATTATACAGTTTCATACAATTTGCATAAATGGAATAATTAAATGTATTTATGCTGACTTGAAATTTTAAATTCCAGTGCAGAGTTAAATTCTACATAGAGTTAAA
>CANTHI010000484.1 GCA_947653505.1 uncultured Eubacterium sp. | reverse complement strand
GGCTGAAAGCGAGACGGAGATGCTGCCGTTTAAGGAAGGCAGCTTTAAAATGGCCGAAAAAACGGGCTGCGCGATTATTCCGATGGCAATGGTTCATACTGCGGATATTTTTGAAAAGCATATACCGTTTATCAGACGGACGAAGGTAATTCTTACTTACGGAGAGCCTGTTTATGTGAAAAATCTGGACAAAGACCAGAGGAAACATTTAGGAAATTATGTGCAGGAGATGATCCGTGGGATGCTGGAGGAAGAGTTAAAGATGCAGTAAGAAAAATCCTGCATACGATTGAAAAGTTTAGCCGGCATATAGTAAAAAGACAGATACAATGTAGTATCTGTCTTTTTTAGTTATCGAATCTGGAACTGCATTTGATCCGGATGTGAATCTGATCCGGATGTGAATCTGATCCGGATCAGATCGGAAGCTGATGGTAATCTGCTTTGAAACAGATGTTTGGAAAATTTTCTCAGATCGTAATGATTTCTTCCACGACCTCGGAAAATTCCATAAAATGGGAGGCTTTCACAAGTACGGAATCTCCCTGACGCAAAAATGGCAGCAGTTCTTTTAACATTTCGTCGCGTGTTTCAAATTCATGGATATCGCAGCCCGGGTTCTGCTCCCGTACGGCTTTTGCAAGCTCCTGTACCAGGGTGCCGGCGCAGAACAGGATGTCGATTTTCTTTGCGGCAAGGTGACTGCCGACATCGTAATGGAGTTCCCGCTCGTTTTCACCCAGATCACCCATGTCACCTAATACGGCAACGGTCCGGCCCAGTGCGGTGGCCAGCACATCAATGGAAGCTTTCATCGAAAGTGGATTGGCATTATAGCAGTCATCGATGACAGTCATGGTTCCGGTTTCAATCAGATTTGTCCGCCCGTCAATGGTCCGGGCAGTTTCGATACCAGCCCTGATTTCTTCGTTTGTAAGTCCCAGCTGTCTGCCGACGGCTGCTGCGGCCAGTGCATTGTAGACGTTATGGGTGCCGGGGATCGGTATTCTTGCCGTGAAGGATTCATTTTCGATATGTATTTTAAGCTGGATGCCTTTCAGGCCCAGATTAATAATATCGGTTGCATAAATCTGCTTGCTGTCATAGGTGGCATTTTCCGGCTTATCGGTGCCGATACCGTAAAATACAGGTGGTTTTCCCTGCACTGGAGGTATCGTATCCAGCAGGTCGTCATCTCCGTTTAAGATCACGGTGGCGTTTTCCTGAAGATGTTCAAACATTTCTGTTTTGGCTTTTAAGATGCCTTCTCTGGAACCAAGTGTTTTTAAATGGGACAGACCGATATTTGTCAGTACGGCGACGTCCGGACGGCAGACAGAGGCCAGCCGGTGCATTTCTCCAAATTCAGAGATGCCCATCTCCAGTACGGCGGCCTGATGCTCTTCGTGCAGCTTGAAAATAGTAAGCGGAAGACCGATTTCATTGTTAAAATTGCCCTCTGTTTTATGCACTTTATATTTCTGGGATAATACAGAAGCTATAATTTCTTTTGTACTTGTCTTGCCAACGCTTCCGCTGATGCCGATTACTTTTGGACGTAACCTGCTCAGGTAATAGGCAGCCAGATCCAGTAATGCCTGTCTGGTGGACTCTACCAGAATATATGGTTTTGCGATGGTCAGAGTCTGTTCTGAAACGACAGCCAGTGCACCATCTGCAAAGACCTGTTCGATATAGTCATGACCATCTGCCCGTTCCCCCCGGATCGCAACAAATACATAATCCTCCTGCACCATCCGGCTGTCGATTACGATGCCCTGTGCATTCAGATACTGTTGTATGTTTGCTCCGATTAATCTGCCGTGGCATGCTTTTGCCATAGCATCCAATGTCATATCTTTCATTGCATATACCCCTTAATGATTGTTTTTTAAAGAAAGCTGTATCAGTTGTTCACAAAGATCCTCAAACTCAATTCCGATAGCACGGGCTTCCTGCGGCAGAAGACTGGTTGGAGTCATGCCCGGCAGTGTATTTGCTTCCAGACAGTAGATCTGCTCCTGCGCATCCAGCATAAAATCAACTCTGCAGTAAGTATCCAGCCCGAGCGCTCCGGCTGCGGCAACTGCATAGCGCTGAATCTGTCCGGCTATATCCGGCGGCAGATCAGCCGGACAGGTTTCTATCGTGCTGCCAGCCTTATATTTGTTTTTGTAATCGTAAAAACCTTCCAGTGGAGCGATTTCAATGACAGGAAGCGCTTTGGACGCAATAACGGCGACTGAAAACTCCCGTCCCTGAATATACTCCTCCAGAATGACTTCTTCCTCCCAGCGGAATGCTTCATCCAGTGCTTTGGAATATTCCTGTGGCGTATGTACAATGGAAATGCCCACACTGGAACCACCGCGGCATGGCTTTACAATACAGGGAACAGATAAACCAGTCTGTTCAAAATCCATGATCCGCTCTGTTTTTTTCATAGAGATGCCTTTCGGCGTCGGGATATTGTGCTCAGCAAAAAAACGTTTGCTAAGCCGTTTATTCATCGCGATGGCGCTGCTTAAATAGTTGCTGCCGGTATAACGGATGCCAAACAGGTCAAAAGCTGCCTGTATCCTGCCGTCTTCTCCATTTTCTCCGTGCAGCGCCAGAAATACAATGTCTGCCATCTGACATAAAGCGATCACATTCGGACCAAAAAAGCAATCTGACTGGTCCTTTCGCATAGCTTTAATTTTTTCAGGATCAGGCGCTGTTTCAGGCACACCGGATACCGGACTGACAGTCTGTGCGGCGGTTTCAAATAGCTCTGTAAGAGGATCTCCGGCGCTGCCATAACCCATAAATACATCCAGCAGCAGCACCTGATGCCCTTTGCGTCTGAGTGCCGTGCTTACCATACTGCCAGTAGCAAGAGACACGTCCCGCTCTGTACTCAGCCCGCCGGCCAAAACGACAATTTTCATAGTAGTTTCCTTTCTTTTATAATATGAATGCTGTTTGTATTATAGTAAACTATTTATCCGGCCATGACAATAAAAAATAAACATATTCTTATAAAAATATTCAGCATCTGAAAAATAGCCGTTTCCTGTCAGGCTGAAAGAACAAAAAAGCAGCCCGCATAATCCGGGCTGCCTGGGAACTGTATGCAAATAAACGATGTCTTTGGTCACAGGTTATTAACAGTTCCGGATGAAGTGCCAACTGAACGATTACGATAACTATTTTGTATCTTCACAGTACAATAAAAAATCCTGCTCCATAAGATCTTCAATGGATTGCCCGGTATCTGCGTGTCTGCTCCATTGCAGTATATGTATTCTTTCAGTAAACATATACTGCAATGGAGCAGACACGCA
>CANTHI010000483.1 GCA_947653505.1 uncultured Eubacterium sp. | reverse complement strand
CCTCTTGTATTCAGTCGTAAAAAACTGTATAATGGAGGAAAAGAACATATCTGCGATATTCTGGGTGCCATCCGCGATGATCGTTGTGGCAAAGCTGGGAGCGCTGAAAAAAATTGATTTAAACCGGACGCTGCGTAAAATATTGTTCTGCGGCGAAGTGATGCCAAACAAAACGCTGAATATCTGGCGCAGGTACATACCGGACGCAGTCTATGCCAATTTGTATGGACCGACAGAGATCACAGACTGCTGTACGTATTATCTGGCAGACAGGCCGTTTTCAGATGAGGAGCCGCTGCCGATCGGAGTTCCGATGAAAAATACAGATATTTTAGTGCTGAATGACAAGGACGAATTAGTCTCTTTCGATGAAACAGGAGAGCTGTGTGTCAGAGGAACTTCGCTGTCAATGGGATACTATGGAAATCCCCAGAAGACAAAAGAAGTCTTTGTACAAAATCCGTTAAACAGCCAGTATCCGGAGCTGATATACAGGACCGGGGATCTGGTAAGATACAATGCACAGGGGCAGCTGATGTATGTTTCGAGGAAAGATTACCAGATAAAACATATGGGACACCGTATCGAACTGGGCGAAATAGAGACAGCGGTGTCATCGATTGACAACACTGGCATGAACTGCTGTCTTTATGATGAGAAAAGAAGCAGGATCGTACTTTTTATGGAAGGAGACATGGAACTGTCCGTGATCCAGAAGCAGCTGGCACGTCTGATTCCCGACTATATGATTCCAAACCGGCTGATCCGGGTAGAGCATATGCCGGTCAATATGAATGGCAAGATAGACCGGGTGAAACTAAAAGAACAATTATACAAAGAACAATTATAAAAAACATTTATAAAAAAACAATTATCAAAAACATTTATAAAAAAATAATTATAAAAAATATTTATAAAAAAATAATTATAAAAAAATTTATAGAAAAATAATTATAAAAAACAATTTCAAAAAACGATTATAAAAACGGAGGATATACATGATGGAGGAAATTTTAAAGATACTGCGGGAAATAAAACCGGGAGTTGATTTTGAAGGCAGAACAGATCTCGTTTCCGGAGGGATTCTGGATTCGTTTGATATTATTTCACTCGTCTCAGAACTCAATGAAGTCCTGGATATTGAAATCCCGGTTGAGGAGATTGTACCTGAGAATTTTGAGTCGGCAGAAGCGATAAAAAAACTGGCAGATGCGTCGGTATAAGGAAAAGGGGAATCAGATGTTTAAGGTAATCAGTGATATGGATCTGTATTTTGGCCTTGTGAACCATGCGAATAAGAAGAATGCAAAAGCTTATACGAATTGTTATCTGTTTAAAGATAAAATAGACGATTATATGCAGCATGGCAGGCTTTTTTATGAAGAGGCAGATGGCGGACTGATCCTCTATGTGGATGAGATGGAGTACTATCAGGCATATCTTTATATGGATCTGGCTGCGGACTGGCTGATTTTGCCAAAGGACAAGGACGTTGTAATCAAATTGCTGTATCAGGGGGAGCAAAAGCCATCGAAACTGCTGGAAGCAGAGCAAAAGCTGGAGAAGTCCGGATTTGTTTATCTGGATACATTAAGGCAGGTAACAGGCGACAAAGAAAAGATCAGGCATACGGTAGAAAAATTATATGATGGGGTAGTCAGCAGATTACATGAGCGGGGCTTTCGGATCACAGTGCCAGATAAAGATCTGATTCCGCAGATCAGAGAGATAAATAGAAACACCGGCGAGGTGCCGTTCTGGCAGATTCCTTATTTTACGGATGAGGAACTGATTGCTATGGGGAAAGAGGGAAGAGCTATGTGCATCGTGGATGATAAGCATGAGCTTTGTGCCATAAGGTTTTTGATTGAAAAGAATACGTCATATGGCTATATGGTGATCAAAGAAGCATATAGGAAGAAGTATGGAATGGCAGTGATAGGCAGTTATTACGCATTACAATATATGGAAAAGATGAATTTAAATCTTTTAGGCTGGATTGTGGTGAATAATGAGGAGTCTGTCAAATATAACATGCGGCTGGGATATCAATGGGGAAACAGATATACGGATGAATGGATGCTGAGAGCAGACTAAGGAGAAGCATATGTCATTTTTATCAGTCACGTTTTTGGGATTCTTTGGTATTGTTTTGCTGATCTACTATATCGTTCCTAAAAAGGTACAGTGGTATATATTGTTGTCGGGAAGTTATATTTTTTATTTGTGCGCGGGATACCAGACATTCATTTTTATTTTGTTTACAACCGGCCTGACTTGGTTTGCAGGACTGTGGTTTGGAAAAGTCAATGAAGAATATATCGACTATCTGGATGGGCATAAGGGCCTGGATAAGTATGAAAAAAGAAAGATCAGGATAGCTTATGGCAAAAAGAAAAAGGGAATGCTGATCTGTCTGCTGGCAGCTAATTTCGGACTCTTATTCGTGCTGAAGTATTTTCATATGATTGCGGGAATCGGGCAGCTTTTTTCAGATATCTGGCACATGGATCAGATTTTTGCAGGGGTTCAGATACTCCTTCCACTGGGAATCTCGTATTATACCTTTCAGGCGGCTGGTTATTCGATAGATGTATACCGCAATAAATATCCGCCGGAGAAAAACCTGGCGAAGTATGCGTTATTTATAGCTTTCTTTCCGCAGCTGGTGCAGGGACCGATCAGCCGTTATGATGAGCTTGAGAAGCAGTTATATCAGGAGAGAAGATTCCATTACCGGACTGTGACGTACGGATTCCAGCTGATGTTATGGGGATATTTTAAAAAACTGGTGATTGGCGTAAGGCTGACTGCAATCGTAAGTACGATTATGACAAATCCTAAGGCATATCAGGGTATTTATCTTCTGATTGCTTCCTATCTGGGATGGCTGGAATTGTACATTGATTTTTCCTCGGGAGTCGATATTGCGCGGGGTGCGGCGCAGGCGTTTGGCATAGAACTTCCCCAGAACTTTCAGCAGCCTTTTTTTGCGGAATCCGTAGGGGAGTTCTGGCGAAGATGGCACATATCGCTGAATAACTGGTGGAGAGATTATATTTTTTATCCATTGACACTGTCGAAGGCATTCAATCATATAGGGAAATTTTTTAAGACACATTTTAGCAGTGAGCTTGGGAAGAAAATGCCGGTATTTTTCGCGCTGATCATTGTCCGTGTCCTAAATTCCTTATGGCATGGGGCAAATTCCGTGTACCTGGTCAGCGGCATATATCATGGGATTCTGGTGGGAATGTCTTTTCTGATGGAGCAGCATTTTGAGAAAATGAATCAGATGCTGCATATACATACACAAAGCAGGGGATGGAAGATCTTTAAAATATGG
>CANTHI010000482.1 GCA_947653505.1 uncultured Eubacterium sp. | reverse complement strand
GCGCGTGGTCAGAGACGACTTTGAATGGGGAGATTTTGTATTTCCGCACATTCCAATGGACGATCTGATTATTTATGAACTTCACGTACGGGGATTCTCCATGGCAGACGGCTCTCTGCACGCAAAGCCCGGAACCTTTGCCGCATTAATGGAAAAGATCCCGTATCTGAAAAAACTGGGAATCAACGCCGTTGAGCTGATGCCGATCTTCGAATTTGACGAAACAGAATCACTGCGCACCTATAACGGGCATGATCTTGTAGACTACTGGGGATATAATACCGTCAGCTTTTTCGCCCCAAATACAAGCTACTGCGGCGGCATCGAATATAACCGCGAAGGTACCGAATTAAAACAGCTCGTCAAAGCGCTGCATGATAACGGAATCGAAGTCATTCTGGATGTCGTATTCAATCATACAGCCGAGGGCAATGAACAGGGCCGCTTCTTTTCTTTCAAAGGCTTCGACAACAGCATCTACTACATGCTCAAGCCAAACGGGGAATACTTTAATTACAGCGGCTGTGGCAATACATTAAACTGCAACCATCCGATCGTGCAGCGTATGATACTGGACTGTCTGCGTTACTGGGTCATGACCTACCGGGTCGACGGATTCCGTTTCGATCTGGCTACGATCCTGGGCCGCAACGAAGACGGCTCTCCAATGCGCAAACCACCACTGCTGCAAAGCATTGCCTTTGATCCGATCTTAGGCGATACCAAACTGATCGCGGAAGCATGGGATGCCGGCGGACTGTATCAGGTCGGCAGCTTCCCGTCCTGGAACCGCTTTGCAGAATGGAACGGCCGCTACCGCGATGACGTCCGCGGCTTTTTAAAAGGAGATTCTTATACCGCTTCCAGCGCAGCGCTGCGCATCATCGGCTCGGTAGACATCTACGATCCGGAAACACGCGGCTATGAAGCATCCATCAACTTCCTTACCTGTCACGACGGTTTTACACTGCACGATCTGTACAGCTATAACAAAAAACACAATGAAGCAAACGGCTGGAACAACACCGACGGCAGTAATGATAACTACAGCTGGAACTGCGGCGTAGAAGGAAAGACAATGGATCCTGAGATCTTATCCCTGCGCAGACGGATGGTAAAAAATGCCTGTGCCGTTCTGATGTGCAGCAGAGGTACCCCGATGTTCCTTGCCGGCGACGAATTTGGCAACAGCCAGCATGGCAACAACAATGCTTACTGTCAGGATAACATGATCTCCTGGCTGGACTGGACACTTCCGGAAAAAAACAAAGAACTGTTTCAGTTTTTCAGCTTTATGATTGATTTCCGTAAAAAACACGCCGTCATCCGTAAAAACATGCCTGCCTGCTCCATCGGCTTCCCGTCCGTCAGCCTGCACGAGGCACAGGCATGGAACAAGGATTATCATTGGGATTCCCATGTCATCGGCGCCATGTTCGCAGGAAAAGACGAAGAGACCGACCGGGATGATATCGTATTTTTGTCCATCAACGCCTACTGGGAAAATGTAAAACAGCAGCTGCCGCAGCTGCCGTCAGGCATGCATTGGGCAGTGGTTGTGGATACTTACCGGACGCACAGCATTCTGGCCGAGCCGGAAAATATTCAGAATCAGACCGTCCTGTTAAAGCCGCGTAGTGTGCAGGTGCTGATCGCTGTTCCTGCATAATAAGTAGCAGGTGCTGATCGCTGTTCCTGCATAATAAGCAATATCTGGTACTTTTCATCCAGAATCAGTAAGGTCTGACGCTTTTGGTTCAGGGGATTTAAAACCGGACCGCATTTGAAAAACTGGTATAAGGAACTGTAAAGAAATAATCTAATAAAGTTACGCCGGACAGCGTGCCCCCTTGGGTATTTTTCTTCGAGAGTGCCCGGCAAAAATCAGGCGCATAGCGGGCTATGTAACTGATTTTTGCCTGGTGCTATCGGAGAAAAAGACAAGCAAGTTTGTTAGATTATTTCTTTACAGTTCCTAAGATTTTACCAGACAAAACATATCATAAAATCTCTGCAGGATATCTGCAGAGATTTTAATAAAAAATTCTGTATTACGATTGCCCGTTATAATGTATTTTAATGGTAACAATGAGCAGGGGCAATAGAATTGTCCTTTTTATCCATTTGCAGGTTTTTATTTGTTTACTGAGCTTTTATTTCAATTATACGTAGGAGTACATCTTATGAACAGACATTTCCAAAAGAAAGCAATCCGTACAGCATGTGTGGCAGCATTGTTTATTGTCCTGCTGTACAATGGTTTCCGGCAGAACGAAAACCAGCCCGCAAGGCCCAATCAGTCTGCGCTTCTGTTCCGCTATTCAGAGAAGACAGACAGCACCAGTATGATACCGTTGAAACTTGATACCGGCGTTCTCTATGAATATCATACGGACACCCATGCATGGACGGCCACGAAATTGGACGGGATGGCCGCGCAGGTATTTTCCGGTGAACAGCTTTGTGTGCTGATGGAGGACGGAAGCCTTTTTTATGACGGGCAGGATCTTTCGCCCGATGAAGACAATCTTCCACTCACGGCAGGCTATAGCAGATATATGGCTGGAAAAGCGCTGGAATATAACAAAACGGAGCCATTTGCTGGCGTTAACGGGAGCCTGGAGTATCTGGATTTTATGGCGCTGCTCCAATCCAGGGAACTGCTGTGTGAAGATGAGGATGATTTCAGGCGTGTTTCCCTGCCCAGAGAAACACCGGCGGCGCTGTCGGGCGGTTTCGTGCTGACGGAGGACGGGAACGTTTACTACATACATGACGGGATAGAAAACGTGTATGACGGCGGCGATATTGTTGCTATCAGCTCATCCGAAAACGCAGCACGGTGTGCAGGGTTGAAAGAAAACGGCGAAGCGGTGCTGTGGTGGATGGATATCGAAGCACCCGACGTGTCAGAGTGGAAAAATCTGGCGGCAGTGCGCCACGGATTTAATTTTGTTGCAGGGTTAAGGGTGGACGGAAGGATAGACTACGTGGACAATGGCGGACAATCTACGACTGCAATTCAGGAGGTTCTTGGCAGATGGCCGGAAGTGGCAGACCTGATCGTTGCCCGTCAATCGATTGTGGGAGTGACCGAAGACGGGGATTGTCTGTTTCTGGATGTGAATGGTTATCAGTAAAGGCCTTCAGTAAAATTTGGCTGCGCGGACGCTGGGAGAGGAACTTTGCCCCGTCTGCTGTGGCTGCTCCAGAGGGCAAAGTCACAGGCAGACAGATCACCATAAGCGCAGCTTAAGCAAAAATGCAACAATTTACATAAAAGTGTTGCATTTTGTATTGGCTATGCGGACGCCGGATGGGAGGCGGTGATCTGTCTGCCTGTTCCTTT
>CANTHI010000481.1 GCA_947653505.1 uncultured Eubacterium sp. | reverse complement strand
ATATTCTGGGTCGAACGGCTGCATTATATTATGGTAGATGAATATCAGGACACAAATACGGCACAGTTTAATCTGATCCGTCTGCTTGCATCAAAATATGAAAACTTATGTGTGGTAGGTGATGACGACCAGTCCATTTACAAATTCCGCGGAGCCAATATCGGGAATATTTTAAATTTTGAACATTATTTTCCAAATGCGACAATCATAAAGCTGGAACAGAATTACCGTTCGACCCAGAATATACTGGACGCGGCAAACGGGGTGATCGCCAACAACTATGGACGCAAAGAAAAAGCGCTCTGGACACAAAACGATGCCGGAGATCCGGTTCAGTTCCGGCAGTTTGAAACCGGAGAGGACGAAGCTGCGTATATTGCTTCGGATATTCAAAAACACCTGAGTGATGGAATTTACCGTTATCAGGATTGTGCGGTATTATATCGCACCAATGCCCAGTCGCGTTTATTTGAAGAGCATTTTATCCTGTCGAATATCCCGTACAAAATGGTAGGTGGCATTAACTTTTATGCACGAAAGGAAATCAAAGATTTACTGTCCTATTTAAAGACGATCGATAATGCAAGGGACGATCTGGCTGTGCGTAGAATTATCAATGTGCCGAAACGGGGGATTGGAGCAGCTACTTTGTCAAAAGTACAGGCATACGCAAATGAGCAGGAAATTAGTTTTTATCAGGCTCTGCGGGCAGCGTCCGATATTCCCTCGATCGGCAGGACCGCTGCTAAAATTGAACCATTTGTGACGTTTATACAGACGATGCGTTCCAAAGCAGAGCTTATCCCTGTGTCAGAGCTTTTGCAGGAAATTATTGACACGACAGGCTATGTCACGGATCTGGAAGCAGAAGATACAGATGAATCCCGTGCGAGAATTGAAAATATCGAGGAACTGCAGGGCAAGGTGCTGACTTATGAAGAACATGAAAAAGAACCCACACTGTCCGGATTTTTAGAAGAAGTCGCACTGGTAGCGGATATCGATGATCTGGATGCAGATCAGGACCGTGTAGTTCTGATGACCTTACATAGTGCAAAAGGGCTTGAATTTCCGCAGGTATATCTGACAGGAATGGAAGACGGCCTGTTTCCGGGATATATGTCAATCACAAGTGATAATGCGATGGAAGAGATCGAAGAGGAGCGCCGGCTGGCCTATGTAGGAATAACACGGGCGATGAAAAATCTGACCATCACCTGTGCCAGACAGCGTATGATACGCGGGCAGACGCAGTATAACAGAGTCTCAAGGTTCGTAAGGGAGATTCCGGCGCAGGTGCTGCAGCAGCAGGAACACAGGCAGAGCACCCGCTCCGGCGACAGGCAGCCTTTCCAGTCACAGCAGAAGGCCGCATTCCAGCAGGCAAAGGAGCTCTTTCGTGCAAAACCGATGGCACTGCAGTCCGGTCCGTGGACGGGCAGCACACCGGATACCCAGAACAGTGCAGTCTCTGACCGCGAATGGAGCGGGATGCCGCTGCCTTTTGCACAGGCAGGAGCGGATGGCTTAAAAAGAGAAGATGTAATGGCTGAAAGCGGTCCGGGAGGGATGCCGGGGATAGGGTCTGGATCCGGCCCGGCAGGATCCGGGGCAGATAGTCTGATCAGGAAAAAACTGGGATATGATGTCGGAGATCTGGTACTTCATCAGAAGTTTGGTGAAGGAATGGTTGTCAAAATTGTCTCTGGCGGGCGGGATTACGAAGTGACCGTACAATTTCATCAGGCAGGAGTAAAAAAAATGTTTGCTGCGTTTGCAAAGCTGAAAAAAGTCTGATAAGCAGGTGGACAGTATGGAAAAAGGTAGTGATTGTGCATAATTTATAAAAAAACAATAAAATGTAAATTTTTTCTCGCTATCTGGGAAAGATATGTTATAATAATATAGATTAAGTTGAAGTACAGAAGCTGAATGATCAGGCTGTACTTTCAAATAGAGCGGAAAGGAGAACGAGCACTATGAATCGATTGGACGAACTGCATGGGTTACTGTCTGAAAATGTTGCAAAGGTAGGAGATCTGCTGAGAAAAGAGGATGAGTCCGAAAAGAAGAAAAGTAAAGCAGTATGGATTTTTGCGGCACTTGGCATTATTGTCGTAGCGGCAGCAGCTATTTATGGTCTGTACCGTTTCTTTGCACCGGATTATCTGGAAGATTTTGAAGACGATTTCGACGACGACTTTGATGATGATTTCTTTGAAGACGAAGAAGAAAAAGAAGAAGAATCTGCAGCAGAATCAAAGGAAGCAGACGACACAATCACAGACGAAATGACAGAAGAATAATCGAAAAATAATCCAGGACTGTCTGCGGGACGGATGGTGGGATTATTAGAGATTGCCGGGAAGTCAGATTTCTGAACTATCAGAGATTGTTTAAAAGACTGGTTTCTGAATTATCAGAGATTATTTAAAAGACTGGTTTCTGAATTATCAGAGATTATTTAAAAGACTGGTTTCTGCCTCATCAGAGACTATCTGAAAGATGGGTTTTTGCATCATCAGAGATTATCTGAAAGATGGGTTTTTGTCTCATCAGAGATTATCCATAAGACGGATCTGAGAAATGACCTTCTAAACAGTCAGAGATCATCGGAATGATTGTTCAAAAGATGTTTGGGAAATTCTCAAAAATATTTTGAATAATGTTCAAATTTTCAAAATATCATCAAAAGAAGAAATCAAAAAAATCAGATATTCAATGAAAATCAAAAAAATCAGAGAACATCTGCAAAATTCAGAAAGATGTACAAAAAACTGGCCGGAAAAAGTTTTCCGGCCGGTTTTTTGCTGGAAAACAGCCAAAGGAGCTGTTATAAGAATAACAGGAAACACGAAATCTGTTAAATTACTGCGGATCACATGTGGAGAGGTGAAAAGATGAAAAAAGGAGAAATTGGAGAAGGAATCATTGAAAAAACAGAGTTTCCGAATAAAGGTATCATACATTGCGGGGATGGAGAAAAGATTATCGTTAAAAACAGTATTCCGGGGCAAAAAGTACGTTTTCGTGTGCAAAAGAAAAGAAAGGGAAAGTGTGAGGGACAGCGGCTGGAAGTATTGGAAAAATCTCCCCAGGAGCTTGAAACGGCATTCTGTGTGCATTTTGAAAATTGTGGAGGGTGCACATATCAGAATCTGGACTATGAGCAGCAGATCAGGTTGAAAGAAACGCAAATAAAAGAAATGCTATTGCCAGTTGTCAGATCATCCGGCTCTGCATGGTTTGAAGGAATCATTCCGAGTCCGGTCGTATTTGGATACCGGAATAAAATGGAATTTTCCTTTGGGGATGAATATAAAGATGTTCTCTGATTTTTTTGATTTTCATT
>CANTHI010000480.1 GCA_947653505.1 uncultured Eubacterium sp. | reverse complement strand
GGTGAAAGTTCCCCATCTCTTCGTCCGCCGGAAAAGCAATACCCAGCTCATCTCCCATACTTCCCGAATACAAAAGATTCAGGTTGCTGTCCATAATCGAAATGTTGTCTGTTGTCTTATTGCCAAGTCCCGTCGCAATCATACGTGCCAGGCCAAGTGCCTGTTCCTCGGACATCTCACCGTCCAGCGTCAGAAACACTTCGGCAAAAGCTTCCTTATTACTTGCAATCAGCGTACCGTCATCGGCTGGAATATCCAGCATAACACTCGCCTGATCTACATTTTCCAGAGACTCCAGCACTCTGGCCATCTTTTTTTCCTGATATTCTTTTACCAGCTTGGTCTTATCCGCTTCTGTCGTGCTCAGACTGCCGTTGAGAATATTTTTCAGCGCATCGTCCTCCGTATTAATCGCATTCGAGCCAAGCAGAATATTTGCCGCCGCCGAATCTTCCTCATGGATATAAAACGACAGCCCGTTTTCCGATATTTCGTGATAAATCTCTCCATCATTCAGCAGCTGCTGAACGGTAGACGCTTCTTTTGCATTGTCGCAGATTTTTATCAGCATCATTTTAGGTTTCATCAGTACCGCCGTCAGAATCGCGACTGCGATAATTACAACCAGCGCCGAGCTGATCAGAATCATCTGCTGTTTTTTGGTAAACTTCTTCCACCATTCTACAATGTTGTTTCCTATCTCTCTCAATTTATCCGGCATTTTTTACCCACTCTCCGTATTCCAATCTCCAGATCATCAGTTCAGACAAACCGGCTGCCCGCTCTCTCCAATCCTCTCTGTTATCCAAAAGACGCCTGACGCTTAGCTGTCCTGTCATCTTCCTTTTTCATTCACTCATCCATTTACCAGATTCGGATTCGGATTTTTAAATCTGAATCTGCATAATCTCACGATAAGCCTCCTGCAGCTTATCCTTCACCGCTACCGTATACTGCAGCGCAATATTTGCCTTTGACTGTGCGATCAAAAGATCATGTGTATTTTCCGACTGCCCCATCGCAAACCGGATCATCTCTGACTCCGCTTCGTTATGAAGATCATTCGTTTCGTTTATCATACCAAGCGCGGACTGAAAAACAGTCTCAAAATCTTCTGTATTTTCCTGTGCCGCAATTTCAAACTGCTTCTGCGCGGACTGATATACCTCTTCCGCCTGCGAAGCTCCTGTAATACCTGATACATCCATCTTCCTTCAGCTCCTGATTTTCTTTTATTTTCCGATCTGCAGTCCGGCCTGTGCCATCGACTTTGCCGCGTCAAAAGCCGTAATATTCGCTTCATATGCACGGCTGGCATCGATCAGATTGGTCATCTCTGTCACAATGTTTACATTTGGATAAGAAACATATCCATTTTCATCCGCGTCCGGATGTGACGGATCATATTCCATAATAAAGTCCGTCTCCGTATCTTCCCTGACCTGGGTCACCTTTACCCCATTTCCGATATGACTGCCGCGTCTCCTGCTTTCCGTTAAATAGCGGTCAAATTCATTGAACCCCTTTTCCTGAAACGCTGTCACCTTCCGGCGGTAGGTCGTACCATCCTCTGTTCTTGTCGTATTTACATTCGCAAGATTTTCTGCGATAATATCCGCCCGGAACTGCTGTGCAGTCATCCCGGACGCGCTGATTCCAAAAGACTGAAATAATGCCATAATCTCCCATTCCTTTCTCATCCATCATCCCATTATTTGCAACAGTTCAGATAACTCCGGAACTGTCACCACTATTTACCAATCGCCGTACGCATTCTCGAAAATTCCTGGGTAATGCTGTCCGTAAGCGCCTTGTAACGAATCTGCTCAGACGCCAGCTCCACATTTTCTGTATGCATATCAACATTATTTCCATCCAGGCGGTATGAATAGGATTCCGCCGCCATATCAATCTGGGAAACCGCCGTCAGATGATCCAGGTTTGCATTATGCACCTTTTCATCCAGATTCCGGTTGAATTTTGAATCCATCATCTCCCGCTCCAGCAGGGACTGGAAATCCACGTCATACCGTTTAAATTCCGGTGTAGTTGCATTCGCAATGTTATTTGCAAGCGTACTTTCCCGCAGCCAGCTCGCATCCGCTGCTTTATCCAATACGTTAATATAATCAAACGCAGATGACTGTAACATATGTATACCTCCTGATTCTTTATATTTTTTCTCTTTCTCCGATCAGTCTTTGAACAGTCATTCCACCGAAATAACTTCTTTTTCTGATCTTATTCTGTTTTTAAATCTAAAAAAACCTACCTTATCATCTATTATAATGAATCGCAAAATTTTTACAAGAGTATTTTTCCCCGATATTGTATTTTTTTTGTCGATTATCTGCCATAACTGGCAATATCATGTAAAAAAGGAATCTTTTCGCGCCCTGCTGCTCAGATTCCCTTCTGATTTTTCTTTTTCACCGCCTCCAGCTCCGAAAATACGACATCGTTAACAACCTTAATATAAGTCCCCTTCATTCCTGATGAACGGGATTCAATCACGCCTGCGCTTTCAAATTTGCGAAGCGCATTCACAATCACGGAACGCGTAATGCCAACCCGGTCAGCCACCTTACTTGCAACAAGAATACCTTCTGTCCCATTTAATTCATCAAAAATATGAATAATTGCTTCCAGTTCTGAAAACGATAACGTACTGATTGCTGAACGGACGATCTGAATCTTTCTCGTCTCTTCTTCACTTTCTTCGTTTACGGAACGCATCATCTCAAGCCCTACGACCGTAGTCCCGTATTCGCTTAAAATAATATCATCAATATCATATGGATCGTCGCTGCGGTATACAAACAGCGTGCCCAGACGTTCCCCCGCAATATCAATCGGTGTGATAATTGCTGCGTACTTACGGATATTATGTACAAAACCAAGCGTCTCCAGATTGACATTCTCTTTCGTCGACAAAATTCCAAGCAGACGTTCGTTTAACATCGCGTCAATATGTTCACCGACTTCATCCACGATGAGTTCTGAAATCTCCGGAATCCCGCTGCAGCGGCTTGTTCCTAGTATTTTTCCTTTTTTGCTGATAACAAGGATATTAGACTTTAAAATGTCCGTCATGACTTCACAGATGTCGTTAAAAACGACTTTGGATGTATGATTGTTATGGAGCAGCTTATTAATCTTTCTTGTTTTATCCAGCAGTTGAACACTCATACCCTGACTGCACCTCCTTTTGTGTCGGCATGATAATGGGCATAACGAACCCCTTTTGCCCTATATTTAAATATAATAACATTTTCCATGTATTCAGTCAATATTCCCCCGGATAATATACAGGGCGACAGCATTTACTTTTTTTACTCAATGCAGCGTATTAAAAATATTTCTTTTAAAAA
>CANTHI010000479.1 GCA_947653505.1 uncultured Eubacterium sp. | reverse complement strand
AGCCAGACGTTTGTAGGCTACGAAGACCGTGCTGTATGTACCGTCCGCCGTATCTGAACAGTACAGATGGTAGCTGTCTGCCCCTGCCACTGACTCCCAGCTGACCAGCAGCGTATCCTCCCCTGTCTGTGTAACCGTAAGACCAATCGGTGCGCATGGGGTTACGTTTCCTTCCATCGTAGTACTGGGACTGCTGAGCCCTTTATAAGTTCCATTTGTATAAATTCCTTTGATCCGGTAATAATAAGTCCCGCCCGGTACCACAGCACGGTCTTCGTAGCCTACAAACGTCTGGCTGTTTAAATCCTTAATTTTTGCAAATCCCTTATCCGGATACGCGCTGCGGTAAATCCGGTAGCCTGCCGCACTGGATGATTTTTTCCACTCCAGCGACAGACTGCGGTTCCCGACATTCGTTTTGACCGTCACCAGCTGCGGCCCCTCCGCCTGCGTCTGTGCCTGCACAGCCTGTGACTGTTCTCCTGTTTCCACAGACTGGCCACTTTTCTTATATGTACAGATCTTATAAAAAAACTTCTTGCCTGGAACGATTTTTGTATCCGTATAATTCAAAACCGTCTGTTTTGTTATCGTTTTTATTTTGCGATAAGTACCGTTTTCTTTCACACTGCGGTAAATATAATAGCCGGACGCGTTCAGATCCTGTTTCCACGATAATTTTACCGAGTGGTAATCCAGCGCTTCGCAGCTTTCAAACTGCATGGCTGCAGACGAAAGCTGAATCTGTGCCACAGCAGAAAACGCAGCCTGCACCGTCGTGCCATTTTCATCCCGGATGGCACGCACCTGATAGGAATAACTTTCCCCCGCTGTAACGGCCTCATCCGTATAAGCAGGCTCTGCCGTAACCACAAGCAGTTCATATTCCTCCTGTCCGGATGACTTCCGGTACAATTCATAATTCATCGCCCCAGCCGCCTTTTTCCACTCCAGCACGACTTTATTCATCTGAGGCGCCGTAACGCTGGTAAACTTCGTTTTCTTTAAAACCGGCTGCACCTGCAGCCCTGTATACGCTCCGGCCCTGCCGGTCTCATCCAGGGCGCAGACACGAAACTCATACTTCATTCCCGTCACAAGTCCCTTGCAGGTATACGTTTGCACATCCGCCGTTGTCGTACCCGCAACTGTATCATCTCCATTTTCCGGCATATAAGAAATCTGATATCCAGCCGCATTCTCCACACTGCTCCAGTTAACCGTAACGGAATTGTAGCTGATCTTTTCCTGTGTCACTGTTTCCGGCGCCGGCAAAGCTGCCTCTTCTTTTGTACGCACATACTGGCTGGTTTCCCTGAAATCATCCCCGCCCTGCGGCTCCCGTCCATCCAGCTCCTGCGGGATCTGTTCCTCAGAATCCTGCGTCCCGTAATGTTCCTGTATCCCGTGATGTTCCTGCGTCCCGTAGTGTTCCTGCGTTTCAGCGGCCGTCATGCTGTTTTCCTGTACAGCAGCTGGTGCCATAGTGTCTTTTTCCGTTCCATTGGACGTCATACTGTCTTCCCGCGTTACTGCCGCTGCAAAAGCCGGCGAAACAACCAGCATACCAACACATACTGCAGTCAGTGCAGCCAGTCTTTTAAATAACTGTGACATTTTTCCCTCCATCCTTGTTCCTTATTCCCTGTTTCTTGTCCTTATTCCCTATAGCCCGCCCTCTTCTGATCCTCCGTTCCATTTCTTTTAATCATCAAACGGACACTGCTCCACACGCTTGATATTGCAGTCCTGAACACGTCCCACACTGCAGTCTACCAGTCCCTTTAAATAACAGAACGACTGCTGACTGCTGACCGATTTTTTACTGCCATCTGTCCTTTCGCTGTCTGATTTTTCCTGTTCAAGCAAACAGGACGATGTCCGTTTGTTATTACAATCCTGAATCCTTCCGGAATCACATTCTACAATTCCTTTTAAAAAGCAAAATTTATTTTCCATAATCTGGTTCCTCTTTATCTGTTTTTTAATTTACATTATCTGATTTTCCGGTCTTTCCGATATCTGATAACCGTACAGGTCTCAGTGCTGCCGCAGATTCCGGCTACCGTTCCATCTTCCGTATCAGTGCCAGTCCATATGCACCATATCCAAGATGCGACGCAATACTAAGCGGAATGGAAGCCATACTGCAGGAAACTCCAAAAAAATCTTCAAAGCTTTCCTTTAGCTTTTTTGCATCCTCCACCGGCATACTTGCAGCCGCGGCCAGATAAAACTCCTCTATCCCGCCTGCGTGAAACCGCTCCGTAATATCCCGCTGTACGGCCTGCATCATCTTTTTGCGGACCGCCTTATCTCCACGCACTTTTTCTGCCATTTCCACCTTTCCTCCCTGCAGATAGAGAAGCGGCTTAATATTCAGGACATTCCCTGCTATCGCAGAACCAGCGGAAATCCTCCCGCTCTGTTTTAAATATTTCAATGTATCTACAGTCAGATAAATAATACACTCATTTTTTACAAACTGCAGCCTGCTGCTGATCTCCAGGGCGCATAGCCCCTGCTGCGCCATCCTGCGCGCCTCCAGCACCGCCATTTTCTGTGTCACAGATACACGTCCCAGATCCGCGACCACAACCCTGCCCCCATACTGCTGTGCCAGCGCCATCGCCGTATCACACGAACTGCTCAGTCCGCCCGACATCGGAATATAAAGAATCTCCTCATATTCCCGCAGCACTTTTTCCCACAACTGTGTGACATTGTATGGATTGGGCTGTGAGGTATAAATCACACTTCCATCTCTTTGTTTCCGGAAAAATTCCTCATGCGTAATCGTCTGACCTTCCAGATAAAGCCCGTCATCAATGTAAAACGGCATCGGGAGCACATAGACACCGTATTTTTTTGCTTTTTCCTGCGATATTCCAGAATTACTATCTGTTACAACTGCTGTCTTTTCCATGCAGAACTTTACTCCTTTTCCTTCAGAACCATACCGGAAAAATTGCCTGTGCTTTTCTGGTCATGCTCTGATACTATTATTTCTATTATTACAAATTTTACAGTATCCCGCAAGCAGTTTTCGTAAGAATCTTACAAAATATTTTTCTATTATTTCCTGATTTTTCCTTTATAAATCATGTATTACATATTGGGAAGCCAGACGCGGGGAGAGGGAATCTGCCCCATACGCACTAATTTTTACAAACATAAAATATCATATATTGGCTATTGGGACGCCAGATGGGAGGCGGTAATCTGTCTGCCTGTGACTTTGCCCGATAAAACGGGGCATGCTATTCCAGAATGCAAGAAGTTCTAAGTATTCTGCATCCAGTCTGTGGAACCGGACGGGCGCGGCACCTACTTCGCTCTGGCTGCCGCCAGCAGCTAAAGGTGCCGCTTCGGC
>CANTHI010000478.1 GCA_947653505.1 uncultured Eubacterium sp. | reverse complement strand
ACATTCTGGAAACCGGAACAATGAAACAGGGCCGCTTCCCTCATCCGGCGTCCGGACAGCCAAAATGCAACACTTTTATGTAAATTGTTGCATTTTCTTCTAAGTTCACGCCTACAAGACCAGTGTATGCTATTCCGTCATCCTGTTCCCATACCGCAAAAACATCCCCATCAGCCCCAGACTCACAAGCGCAGCCACATACTGCCCGCTGCCCGTCTGATTCAGCACACCCAGCCAGTCAGTCTCTGTCCAGAGCACCGATATAAGATTCGCTGCCATATGCGCCACCACCGCAGTAAGCAGACTTCCTGTCCTGTTCACAATATGCGCCAGCAAAATCCCCAGCACAAACGCATACACACACTGTACCAGATTAAAATGCATCACTCCGAACAAAACCGCCGACCATAGCGCAGCGCTGGCTTCGTTTGCGGTCTCCCGCAGTCTCTGGTAGACAAATCCGCGGTAAACGAGCTCTTCGGCCAGTGGCCCGAGCACGCAGAGCGCCACGATTTCCAAAAACAGATCCTGATTATAAAATGACTGTGCTACCCTCCAGTAATCCGAAGGCAGGTCATTGACAACAGACATGATAATCAGAAACAGATAATTATTTACCACGCCGCACAATACAACTGCTACGACATAGCAAAAAGCTGCCGGATAACGGAAGATTCCTTTTTTGCGGCTGCGGATTCGAAGCCGCGTCTGTACGGCGTATCCGCCGAGAAATAAAAGACTGGCCAGAACGGATAACGCCTGCAGCAGAATCTGGGAATCCGTGATTCCGGATGTCGAAAGCAGGACATGCACCGCATTTAGAAAAACCATATAAAACAATGCCGGCGCTGCGGCATATAAAAGCTTTCGCGGAGTCAGCTTTCCTGCCGCGGCACCCGTCTGGTTTTTATAACCAGTCATCATCTTTTACCAGCTGGTCAGACAGCTGCTGTACAGTTTTATGCAGTACCGGATGCTGATACCACGGTGCGATTTCACAAAGTGGCTCTAATACGAAGCTGCGGTTGTGCATGTCCGCGTGCGGAATCGTAAGCTCCGGTGTATTCAGTGTCAGATGGTCATAAAACAAAATGTCCATATCCAGCGTACGCGGTCCCCAGTGTACCTCTCTGGTTCTTCCTGCCTCAGCCTCGATCCTGTGCAGCGCTTCCAGAAGCTGCTGTGGATTTAACACTGTCTCGATCCGGACGACACAGTTTAAAAACGGATCCTGTGGTACATCCCCGTATGGTTCTGTCTCTATGATCTTCGACTGTTCGCATATCTTACAGGCATCCAGCGCATCCAGACTGCGGATTCCCTGCATCAGATGCGCCTGCCGGTCGCCCATATTGGAACCAAGTGACAGATAGACGCTGTGACGTGTCCGGTCTACCGATACACATACATTTTTAATCGGAAGTCCGATCGGCGCCCACGGTTTTTTGACTTTAATACGGATTTTTTTGATCTGCTCATATTTCAGCAGCAATTCTTCTGCCAGATGCTCGGCTGCGGCCTCAATCAGTCTGAATGTATGCGACTGCATATATTTCGTCACAAAATGACATATTTTTCCATAATCGATCGTATGCGCCAGATCATCGGTCTGTCCGGCTCTGGACAAATCCAGATCCATGTAGACAGACACAAGAAACTGCTGTCCCAAAATATTTTCTTCCATATATACGCCATGTTTTGCATATATGCTCAGGTCCTGAATAATAATCTGATCCATAAAATCTCTCCCCCTCGTATCCCATAAATTTATCGTAGCAGTTCCGATCACCCATAAAACTGTTGCCATTTATCTCCGCAAAATCTGCTGATCCCGCATTGCAGAAACTCTAAAAATACTTTAACAGTTTTCCGCTTTTCTGACAAGCCATAAATTCAGTTATCCATATAAAACTGCCTCTGCCATACGGATGGCACGTACGTTTTCTTTCACATCATGCACCCGCACAAACGCGCACTGCTTTATCACCGCAAACACAGTCGTAACCAGCGTCCCTTCCAGCCGTTCCGTCACCGGCAGATCCAGTGAGAGCCCGATCACAGACTTGCGGGAGGCTCCCAGCAGTACCGGATATCCAAGCGCCCTGCACTGTTCCAGACACCGGATGACTTCCAGATTGTTTTCATATGTCTTGGCAAACCCGACTCCCGGATCAAGCAGGATCTTATCGTCTGCAATACCCGCTTTTTTTGCAATCTGCAGGGATTGTGTCAGATCAGAAAGCAGATCCTGCATCAGATTTTCATACGGATGCTCCTGTACCTGCCTGCGGTTATGCATCAGACAGCAGGCGGCGCCTGCCTGCGCGATCACACCTGCCAGATCCGCGTCATATTTTAATCCCCAGATATCATTTACCAGATCCGCGCCTGCTGTGACTGCCGCCTGTGCGACCCTGCTTTTATAAGTGTCTATGGAAATGGGAATGTCAAAATGCGCCCTGACCGTCTCCACGACTGGAAGAATCCGCGCAATCTCCTCTTCCTCAGATATCTGCGTATAACCGGGTCTTGTGGACTCTCCGCCGATATCAATCACACTGGCACCTTCGTGAATCATCCGCTCCGCGTGCCGTAGCGCCGCCTCCTGTCCGGTCCATCTGCCGCCGTCTGAAAAAGAGTCTGGCGTTACATTCAGGATTCCCATCACATAGGTCTTATGATGAAAATCAAAATCCTTGTTTCCGATCCGCATACTGCCTCCCTCCTGTTTTCAGCAATCCCTCACCATCTGAAAAAACCGGTTCTGCAGGGAATCGTTTTTTGCAAAGCTTCCCCTTGTTGCATAGGTCACGGTTCTGCTGCCTGGTTTCTTTACTCCCCGCATCGTCATGCACATGTGCTCCGCCTCCAGCATCACCATGACCCCCTCCGGCATCAGATATTCCATCACGGCGTCTGCGATCTGCGCAGTCATGCGCTCCTGCAGCTGCGGCCTTCGGGCAAATATCTCAACCGTACGCGCCAGCTTGCTCAGACCTGCCACTTTGCCATCCGGTATATACGCGATATGCGCTTTTCCATAAAACGGCAGCAGATGATGCTCACAGGTGGAATAAAACATAATGTCCTTTTCCAGCACCATATCTGTCTGCTGAGTATGAAATGTCTTTGCCAGCGGCTCTCCTGCATCCTGTGTCATTCCCGCAAAAATCTCCTGATACATCCGCGCAATCCGCCGGGGCGTCTCCAGAAGTCCCTCCCGCGAGGGATCCTCCCCAATCCCCTCCAGCAACAGCCGCACACCTTCCATAATCTTGTTTTCGTCCATCTTTTCTGCCTGCCTTATCCTGCTCTTTTTCTCCTGCTTTTTACCCGCAGATTTGATCTGATTCTCTCTGCCACGTTCATCCAC
>CANTHI010000477.1 GCA_947653505.1 uncultured Eubacterium sp. | reverse complement strand
TTTCAGTTTTTCGCCTTATTCCAGGTCCTTCATAGCCATGCACAATACGATTTCTCATACCATAAATTTGTTTCCACGGTATTGAGGGAACGCTGCTTTTTGTGTTTTCGCTTAGAGAAGTTTTAGCAAGTTCACCAATCTGCATCAGATTAAATACACAGGCTTCTATTCGCATATTGTCTTTTTGAAAGTCTGCAAAAGATGAACAGTTTTCACAATATAATAAAATAGATACAACGTGTCTATATATTTTATTTAAAGTCTGCTTGTCTTTCTTATCCATAAATAAGTACCCCGTTCTTTTTAATTTCGCTGTCTATAGCAGAATCTGGAATGATTTCTGTACAGTCGATTAAGTCAACGGATTTATTCAAAGAAGTAACTACATCTTCCAATAATCCATAAAAAGCAAGACCGTGCAGCCCGCTGTCCACAAGTATATCAATATCGCTGTTGGAATGCGGAGTACCCTTTGCATAGGAACCAAATAAAACAGCACGCTGTATGTGATATGTCTGAAAGATGGGCGTTAAAATATTTTTTATCTGTTCTGTTGTATATATTTTATCGTTCATATAAACCTCCAACGAATATATTTGAATGATAGATTATTTATGCAGGCAATGATGATTTCGTTTATTTGTATTTCTTTTGAAAATATTATACATCTGTTTCTTTATATATTCAAATATCAATTTAAAATATCATCTTTATAGAGTGAGTATATTATTGCAGACAGGCAGCAGTACAAACTTGTATATTTGTATTATGCTATAGAAAAATGATATAGAAATGTGGATGGTTCCAGATAAGTTGTTGTTAGATTATAATAAAGAAATGCTTGCATATACTGGATTATGGAGGTAAGATAGAGTTGTAAAGAAGGACAACTTCTAAAAGGACAATTTATAATTGATGTAAGAATATCCTAAATATAAAGGGACAACAAAAGGACAACTAAAAAGAGGACAGACACTGCATGTCCATCCTCTTTCCATTTAAAATTCCTTACAAATCCTAGCCAAAATATCTCTTTAATAATCCAGCGAAAGCCTTTCCATGTCTGGCCTCATCGCGTGCCATCTCATGTACAGTATCATGAATTGCATCCAGATTAGCAGCTTTTGCACGTTTTGCAAGATCAGTCTTACCAGCCGTAGCACCGTTTTCAGCTTCCACACGCATTTCAAGATTTTTCTTTGTGCTGTCAGTAACAACTTCGCCAAGCAGCTCTGCGAATTTAGCAGCATGTTCTGCTTCTTCGAAAGCAGCTTTCTCCCAGTATAAACCGATTTCCGGATAACCTTCTCTGTGGGCAACTCTTGCCATTGCAAGATACATGCCGACCTCAGTACATTCCCCATTAAAGTTTGCTCTTAAATCATTCAGAATATCCTCAGAAACGCCTTTTGCAACGCCTACAACGTGTTCAGCAGCCCATGTTGTGTCACCTTCCTGTTTTGTAAACTTTTCAGCAGGAGCCTTACACTGTGGACACTGTGCCGGCGCTGAATCTCCCTCATGAACATAACCACATACCTGACATACAAATTTAGCCATTTTACTTCTCCTTTTCTCTTTTCAAATATTTTATAAAGTATTTTCAGCATCACAGAATCTGATACAAAAAGCTGGTCTTGTGACAGAAGATACTGAATATTTGTTGATAATTTTATATCATAAAATTTTGCCTGTGTCAATATAAAAATAGAAACAATTACTGTTTTTAAAATGAATTTTATTGTTTCAATAAACAGAAGCAATTGCTATGATTTTGAGCAGTCTGGACATTTTCCGTAAAAATGCGCAATGTGTCCTTCTACAGTTCCCTCAAAATTATGTGCAGCCAGCAGATCAATGTGGGAAAGGGAATCCATGTCAAGATCCAGAACAGCGCCGCACTTTCTGCATATAAAATGATAATGCGGAGTCATGTTGCCATCGAAACGTACCGGACCATCAAAAACAGTGATTTTTTGTATTTCTCCCCGCTCTGTTAACTGCGTCAGATTACGATAAACAGTTCCCAGACTGATGTTTGGGCATTTTGTAAGAATGTTCTGATATACGTTTTCTGCCGTAGGATGGCATTTTGTAGAGTGGAGGTATTGGAGGATATACTCTCTCTGTCTGCTATACTTCATTGATATAATCCTTTCAAAATAGTAATCGTTATCATTATTATATAAGCTCATGAAAAAAAGTCAATATGCTTATGCTAAAAATAATATGGAAGTATAACCATGAACTGGTATTATTTTTAAGCTGTCGCATACATTGTAATAATGACAGGCAGGAGTATAGCTGGGTATATGAAACGTTTTGTAAGCTATTTATATTCTATTTATAACAATCAGAAAATTCATAATGCTGGTTTTGCCCGGATGGAGCTGCGTGCGGGACGCAACAGGCTGGATATCCATTTAAAAGAAAACGGATATGCTGGTAAAACAGGCACAGTTTATTTATTCATCAGAAACCAGAAAAATATACGGGGAATTTCAATCGGAACAATTTCTTTTCGTGGAAATCAGGCAGATTTCCGTTATGAACATGCAGAAGAAAATATTGGACAGACATCCTTACAGATTATGCAGATGAATGGTATTCTGATTATGGTAGATGACAGGGCTGCTTTTCTAAGCCAGTGGGATGAAGAACCGGTGGATACTTCACGTTTTGAAGTGTGGGATGCAGATCGTCACGAAAAACCGGATCAGACGGATGGGAATGACACAGATCAGGCAGGGACCATCAAAAAAAGAAATACAAGCAGGACCAGGGAAGAACATTTAGAAAGCAGCGTTACAAATAATAGTCAGCAGCCGTCGTCATCTTTCAACAGGCATAAGACATCTGACCGGATGAATGGTAGTAACAGCAGAAATCAATCTGTAACTGAAAGAATCCCCGAGAATTTACCGGAGCGGGGAGAAGCGGATACAGGAGAGGCCATGCAGGATGCTACAGGAATCAGAGCTAAAGAATCCATGCAGGATGCCGCAGAAATTGCAGTGAAAAAATCCATACAGGATGCCGCAGAAATTGCAGTGAAAAAATCCATACAGGGTGCCGCAGAAATTGCAGTGAAAAAATCCATACAGGATGCCGCAGGAATTATAGCGGAAGAATCTTTACAGGTGCCAGCAGGAACAAAGGGAGGATTATTACCGGCAGATGCAAATACAGCATTTTTTTCTGAAAAGCCTGTGGAAGAAAATTATTCTGCAGATCTGCAGACCGGAGAGTATGCTTCGTGGGAAGAAAAAACAATGGGTCCGGCTGTCAGAAATTTGTCATCAGAACAATCAGGAGATATTCGCACAGCAGAATTAAAGCCGCAGATGTCAGATGACTGGGGTCAGATCTGGCGTACGATGCTGAGGATGTATCCGG
>CANTHI010000476.1 GCA_947653505.1 uncultured Eubacterium sp. | reverse complement strand
GACAGAATAATGCATCGATATTATACCCAAATGATTATATATTACCAATTTCCCAATGGGCTATATATTTTTTGGCTTAATTGGATCACCCAATAAGAAAGGTGGGAGAGGGATTGTTATTACTAAAATTTTTACTGGCAATGCTGCCGATCATCTGGCTGATTGCAGCGTTAAGTGGATTAAAAATGGCGGGGCATAATGCATGCGTGCTGGCGTTACTGCTTACGATGGTGTTAGCGGCTGGTTACTGGAAATTGAGTGTGGCATGTACGGTAACAGCGGCACTGGAAGGGGTTCTGAATGCGCTCTGGCCGATCTGCCTGGTCATTATCGCAGCTCTCTTTACTTATAATCTGACACTAAAAACCGGTGCAATGGAACGGATCAAAAAAATGCTTGCAGGGGTTTCATCAGACCAGCGTGTACTGGCTTTGATGATCGGATGGGGATTTGGTAATTTTATGGAAGGTATGGCTGGCTTTGGCACGGCAGTCGCGATTCCGGCATCCATGCTTGTTGGCATCGGACTGGATCCGATGTGTGCTGTGCTGGGCTGTCTGGTTGTCAATTCGACACCGACGGCATTTGGTTCGGTAGGTGTTCCGACCGTTACGCTGGCTTCGGTAACTGGCACGGATATGCTGCAGCTGTCAGCAGATGTGGTACTGATTCAGTGTATTCTGACATTTATTTCACCGTTTCTGATGGTATGTATCTGCGGCAAAGGTATACGGGCGTTAAAGGGAATGATGGGCATTACGCTGACAGCGGCGCTCTCCTTTACTATTCCGTGGTTTCTGACTGCAAAGCTGACCGGGCCGGAGCTGCCGGATATTATCGGGTCGATTTGTTGTATGGGGTGTACGATTGCAGCCGTTAAAATATTCAGGCCCAAACCGGACGATGCTTATGCGATTGCTATTTCCAGACAGGACGAAAGAAAAAGCGGAATCACTGCCAGCGAAGGCATACAGGCATGGAGTTCTTTTATTTTCATATTTTTACTGCTGATGCTTACTTCCAATCTTTGTCCGCCGGTTCATAACGCAATTGCAGGAATCAAAAGTTCCGTTGTGGTTTATGCCGGAGAAGGTGGAAATGCGCTTAGCTTTAGCTGGATAAATACGCCAGGAGTTATGATCTTTCTTGCTGCCGTACTCGGCGGGTTCATACAAAAAGCGACAGCAGGTGAAATGGCACAGGTATTTGTACAGACGTTGAAAAAATACTGGAAAACAATTTTAACGATCTGTTCGGTCATGGCAGTAGCAAAGATTATGAGCTACAGCGGCATGATTTCAGATATTGCAAAATTTCTCGTAGCTGCGGCCGGGCCGTTTTATCCGCTGATTGCACCGCTGATCGGAGCGATCGGGGCATTTGTGACCGGTTCTGGAACATCTACCTGTGTTTTGTTTGGAGGCCTGCAGAGTGAGACGGCAGCGGCGCTTGGATTCCATGCGGAATGGATGGCAGCGGCAAATGTAATGGGGGCCGGGATCGGAAAAATGGTTTGCCCGCAGGGAATCGCAATCGGAGCCGGAGCAATCAATGCGGTAGGCTCGGAAAGCAAAATATTAAGTGCGGTGTTGAAATATTTTATTCTATATGTAGTTCTGGCAGGCGTGATCTGCTACGCAGGCACGCTGATTCGATGATAAAAATAAAACAGGCCCGGAAAAGGATCGTCCGGACCGGAATTGAAGGAGGGCACATCATGTACAATCAACTGACACCTGAGATCACTGATCAGATTAAAGCAGTATCTGAAGCAGTATTTTTAGGGGAAGACATGAATCCGGATTATGCAAAAGACGAGATGCCGATTTATGGCACGCATATGCCGGATCTGGCAGTCCAGCCGCGTTCAACGCAGGAAGTGGCTGCGATTATGAAAATTTGCTATGACAACAATATACCGGTTACGCCAAGAGGGGCAGGCACAGGACTGGCAGGCGGAGCGGTGCCGTTATATGGCGGCGTGCTGATGGATCTTACAAAGATGAACAGGATAAAGGCCTATGATATGGAGAATTTTGTTGTAGAAATCGAAGCCGGAGTTCTGTTAAACGATCTGGCAGAAGACTGTCAGGCAAAGGGTATGCTGTATCCGCCGGATCCGGGTGAAAAATTTGCCTGTGTAGGCGGAAATGTGGCGACAAACGCAGGCGGTATGCGGGCAGTTAAATATGGAGCAACCCGCGATTATGTGCGGGCAATGACGGTTGTATTACCGACAGGGGAAATTACCCATCTGGGAGCGACGGTATCCAAGACTTCTTCTGGTTATTCCCTGCTGAATCTGATGATTGGTTCGGAAGGTACGCTGGGGATTATTACAGAGCTGACGTTAAAAATTATTCCGGCTCCGAAAGCGGCTGCTTCTTTAATCATTCCGTTTGAAGATCTGCATACGGCGCTGGCGACGGTTCCGAAATTTAAAATGGCGCATATGGAACCGCAGGCCATTGAGTTTATGGAACGTGAAATCGTACTCGCGTCTGAGCGTTATGTCGGCAAGCCGGTATTTCCACAGGAGCTGGAAGGGATTCAGATCGGAGCATATCTGCTCGTAACCCTGGATGGCAATTCCGAAGACGAGGTAGACACTCTCGTAGAACAGGCAGCTGAGCTGGCTGTAGAAGAAGGGGCGATTGATGTGCTTGTAGCAGATACGCCATCTAAAATGAAAGATGCGTGGGCAGCACGTTCGTCATTTTTAGAGGCTATTATGGAAGAGACAAAGCTGCTCGATGAGTGTGACGTTGTCGTTCCGGTTAATAAAATCGCGGATTATCTGGAATTTGTAAACAAAACCGGAGAAGAATGCGGCCTGACCATCAAATCGTTTGGGCACGCGGGGGATGGCAATCTCCATATTTATCAGTGCTCCAATGATCTGGAAGAGGAAGAGTTCAAAAAACGTGTGGATAAATTTTTTGATATCATTTATAAAGAAGCGACAGAATGCGGCGGACTCGTATCCGGTGAACACGGTATCGGTTCTGGCAAAGTAAAATATCTGGCAGATTCCGTCGGAGAGACGAATATGGCGATTATGGAAGGAATCAAACGGGTCTTTGATCCAAAGATGATTTTAAATCCAGGGAAAGTCTGCTATCGTCTGTAGCCGGAAAGTCAGGGGAAGCTGATTAGTAATATGATATATAATTTGAAATCGGGAGGAAATGATCTATGAATATTTGTGTTTGTATGAAACAGGTACCGGATACGAATGAGATTAAGGTGGATCCTGAAACTCATACACTGATCCGCAAAGGGGTACCATCTATTGTCAATCCGTTTGATACTTATGCGCAGGAAGTGGGCGTAAGACTGAAAGAAAAGCTGGGTGGCCTCATCGCAAAGCAGAACTTTGGGATCATTGACCAGGGCTCTGGCAATA
>CANTHI010000475.1 GCA_947653505.1 uncultured Eubacterium sp. | reverse complement strand
ATCAAACATCTGCAGACCACCGATAATCGAAGTAATCAGCGTATATGCCAGAATCGGACGGATCAGCGGCAGTGTGATCCGGAAAAATCTCTGGACACTGTTGCATCCGTCCAGCTCTGATGCCTCAAAAATATCCGGACTGATGCCCATAATCGCTGCCATCAGCATGATCGTCGTATTCCCAAACCACATCAGAAAGTTCATCAGTCCGACCAGTGATCTGGTGCCATAGACTGTGCCCAGAAAATCTATCGGCTGGCTGATCAGCCCGATCGACATCAGGATGGAGTTGATTGGGCCATTCGTAGAAAACATGGTAAAAAACAGCATTGCAAAGGCAGAAGCCATAATCAGATTTGGCAGATAAATAACTACTTTAAAGAACTGTGTCCCGCGGATCTTTAAACGGGCGTCCACAAACCAGGACGCAAGCAGGAGTGCAATGACAATCTGCGGAATAAATCCGACAATCCATAAAATCATTGTATTGCCCGCGTACTTAAGCATATCTGATTTCAGCAGACTGATATAGTTTTCCATCCCGATAAAATTCGGCCCGATTTCCTTAATGCCTGAACGGTAATATTCAAAAAAGCTATACCGGACCGTATCTGCCAAAGGAATTAAAGAAAAAATGAAAAAGCTGACAAAAAACGGAAGGATGAATAAGTATCCCCATTTCGCATAGCTGATGCTTTTACGTTTTTGATTCATAAACTGTCATTCCTCTCTATTTTTTTCTAAGCAGCAGGAACATACGTCCTGCTGCTGTCTGTGTTACGGTAAGGCCTGCAGCCGGATCATACCGGCTGTATCATAATCGTGATTACGGCCACTGAATCTCAGTGATTTCCGGATAACGCTCTTTGATGGCCGTTTCAAAGTTCGATTTTGCCTTGTCATAATCAACCTGTCCCTGGAAGTAATCGCTGAATGCATTCTGGATCAGCTCTACACAGCCCTGATCATACGCGGATAACGGAGCCATCTTAATATTTTCCGCAACCGGTGCAAAATACTTGTATGCATTCTGTCCACCAAGGAACTCAGATGGATATAATTCGTCATTTTTCGCAGCTTCCTGCATACTGCTGCGTGCATTTGTAAATTCCGCATAATCCTGTGAAATCTTAGCCAGATTTTCTGCGTCAGCGGTCAGCGCAAGAATAATGTCTTTGACATGTTTTGGATTGTCTGTCCCTGTGCAGGCATGAATATACGAACCGCCCCAGTTATATTCCTGTGGTGGATTGGTAACTGCCCACGCGCCGTTATCGCCGTCCCAGTTTGGCTTTAAGGTAAAGTCAATGCCCCATGCCGGAAACAGGAATGCGAACACTTTGGACTCTGTAGACATCGCCTTATTCCAGTCGTCGTTCCACTGCCCTTTTACCGTCTTGTTCAGATAGCCGGCATCCAGCCATTCTTTGGAATCATTTACCCAGTCCATAATCTTCTGGTCTACCTTGAGCACTGTCTCGCCAGCAGCCATCCACGGCTGGGAAATGCTGTTGCCATACAGACGGAAGGTATCCGCGTAAGAAGAGAATGTATAATATCCTTTTTCTTTCAGCTCAGCCGCGGTCGCTTTGATCGTATCCCAGTCTTTTACTTTTTCGCCGATTTTTTCCGGATCATCTGTACCAAACGCGTCTTTTGCGATATCCCTGCGGTATACTAACAGTCCCGGACAGCACTGCCAGGTAGAGCCTCTTTGTACGCCGTTCGCATCGGAAGCCGTTATTTTTGTAAACTCATACTGGTCTGCCAGATCTGTGTCCGGATCAATGCCAAGGTCTTTCAGCGGCATGGCAACGTCTGCTTCTGCATCCGTATATTTGCACACATAATCTGTCTCTGATAAAAAGATATCTACCTTATCATCTGCAGCCGCATCTGCCTGATTTAACAGCGCTTCATCCAGTTTCTGCTGATAGACACCATCCTGATTCGGATTGATGATCCAGTGAATTTCCGTACCATCTTTCAAATATGTAATCGTACCGTCGCTGGAGGTTTCTTTTACTTCCGGATATACCGCCTGCACACGCTGGCTGAACTCATTGTTCCAGCTGTAAATATTAATCACTTTGCCTTCATCTGCATCCGAGCTGGCATCCGAACCGCCATCTGTTGCCGCATCTCCTCCCGTTTCCGAACCAGTGCTGACTTCATCTCCTCCTGTTGTCGCATCGGAACCGCCATTGCTTCCACAGCCTGCTGCACCTACAGCTACAGCTGCCGCCAGTAAAAGACTAACTACTTTCTTTTTCATTTTCTAAATCCTCCTTTATTTTTTTAAGCATTTCCTGCTTTCTATGTCGTATTATAGCAGCAGACACCAGGTAAATATATTATATGAATTATAAAAATATCAAAATGATGTCCTATTCTTTTTTTCTTTTAAATTTGCGCATATACTTGCAAATCCTGCACATGTATCTGAAAAAACCACATATAATTGTTTTCCTCGGCCTATACATTATATGTTTTTCCAGCTTTCCGCTGGAAACTTTCTTTCACCAGATTTTCAGTTTGCAAATCAGGAAAGCTCCAGCACAATTTCAGTCTGCTCCTGCATCTCAGCCTCTGGCACGTAATTCCCTGCCAGCTCTTTTCCATTCACGACCAGTCTCTTAGCTCCGGACTGCGCATGCTGCGGATTCTTTACGACAATGTGCAGATGCTTCCCGCGGAAATCCTTGTCGATTTCAAAGCTTTCCCATGCAGACGGAACCGCCGGTTCGATTCTCAGGCCGCCGAAGTCCGGCCGCATCCCCAGAATCCCTTCCACGCATCCTGTCAATACCGTCGATGCCGTTCCGGTCAGCCAGTGGACATGTGAGCGGCCAAAATGCGGACTGTCTTTTCCTTCTGTAAACTGCCCGTAACAATACGGTTCCAGCTTCCGGATCTCTGCCCGGTCATTCTGCGCCGCAGGCGCATTTTCCATAAAATATTCAAATGCCCGGTCTCCGTGTCCGCACAGCGCTTCCGCCAGAATCAGCCAGCCCTGTGACTGGGAAAAAATCCCTGCATTTTCCTTTGTACCGGCATTATAAATGACTGCCAGCGCGCCATCAAAAGCATGCTCATGATATGGCGGCGTCATCAGCATCGCTCCATATGCGGTATTCAGCCTGTTGTACACCGCATTTAACGCCTGCTCTGCCTGTCTGTCATCCGCCAGTCCGCTGATCACAGCCCAGCTTTGCGGATTGAGCCAGAGATTTGCTTCCGGATCTGATTTCTTACCGATCACTTCCCCCTGCTGCGTAAAGCCCCGGATAAACTGATCCTCATCCCAGCATAATTTCTGGATATCATCTCCCAGCTTTTCCTGCATCCGGACCAGACGGTCAGCATAATCCGTATCGCCCTGCTGCTGCGCAAACTCCTTTAAGATCG
>CANTHI010000474.1 GCA_947653505.1 uncultured Eubacterium sp. | reverse complement strand
TTTTGAGGCAGACTGTATGAATGAAACAGTGTGTGTAAAGCCCGGAAAGGTCAGGAGGCTATCAGTATCTGGCGTGTAGGCATATAGAAAAAATTTTGCCATTCCGCGCAAGAAAATGTTCGAAGTGCCTAAGTATTCTGCATCCAGTCTGTGGTACTGGATGGGTGCGGCAACTAATGCCCAATAGGGCACGCTGTCCACTTCTGTCGTTCTGCCAGCAGTTAAAAGTGCCGCTTCGGCTTCGCCGCCTGTGTATCGGGCAGAATACCAGGGACTTCTAACATTCTTCCGAAGCCACAGCAGACGGGACAAATTTCCTCTCCTGGCTGGTTTTCACAGGCATTACATCAGATTACCGGAATGTTTATGTATTAATTTCTGCATGATGTTTTTCTGTAATGTGTGTAAAATTTTTTTGCATAGTGTTTCGCTGCAATGGGTGTAAAGCTTTTGAAAACCAGCCGGACGGGAGGCGGTGGCCTGTCTGCCTGAGACGTTGGAAGAATGTTTAGAAGCTCTTGGTATTCTGCACGATACACAGGCGGCGAAGCCGAAGCGGCACCTTTAGCTGCTGGCGGAACGCCAGAAGCGAACCAGGTGTCGCGCCCGTCCGGTACCACAGAGTAAATGCAGAATACCTGGAGCTTCTTACATTCTGGAATAGCATGCCCCGTTTTATCGGGCAAAGTCACAGGCAGACAGGCCACCGCCTCCCGTCCGGCGTCCGCAGAGCCACTACGCAACACTTTTATGGAAATTGTTGCATTTCTTATGATTCTGCCTCTATCGTCTGTTCCGTATATTTTCTTTCCATATCATGCCGGATCTTCCGGTCAGATACTGTGTCAAATATAATTGAAAAATCATAATCCTGCGGATACAGCTCAGATGCCGGTACATGCAGTCTGACCCTCTTATGGTTGATCCAGATCTTCTTATCCGGCAGCTGCACACGCAATACCCCCTTTTCATTTACCGGCTGACAGACAATTCCGATTTTTTTATCCGGCAGCACCATCACACTGTCCCCAATATGAAATTTTTCTATAAGCCCTGCCGGCACAGCAGTCCGTTTTGCCTTCCGGATTTTTGCAGCAGGTGTTTTTCTTTTTTCCCACTGTTCATGTCCGGACAAACTGTTTTCTTTATCCTCTATCCGAAACCTGTCTGTGTATTCCATCCCGTACGCTGCCTGTCTGGCCATGTTCAGCATCCTCTGCGGCATCCCCAGTCTTTGCGCGATATAAAATGCACAGCTTTCTCCTGCTTCACCAATCACCATCCGGTAGAGCGGCTGCAGCGTCTGCCGGTCAAATTCCATTCTTGCATTTTGGATTGTGTCCATACGTTCTGCGTATTCCCTGACTTTGGGATAGTGCGTCGTAGCCAGAAACAGGCATCCGCAGCTGCGCAGTTCTTCCAGAACCGCCACTGCTATCCCCATACCTTCCGTCGGATCTGTGCCGGAACCTGGTTCATCGAGTATGACCAGACTCTCCGGTCCTGCCTGTTCTATAATTTCCATTACATTTTTCATATGCGCGGAAAATGTAGACAGATTCTGGGTAAGATTCTGCCCGTCTCCAATATCGCACAAAAAAGAACTGTTCATACAAATGTCTGCTTCTTCACACGTAACATGAAGGCCACATTGTGCCAGATAGCAGTTCAGAGCTACCGTTTTCATCGCCACTGTCTTGCCTCCTGTATTAGGCCCCGTAATTATAATGCCGTGCACATCCCCTCCGATTTCAAACTGCAGCGGCACACATTGTTCCTTTGGTATAAACGGATGTCTGGCATTTTTTAACCGGATCCGTCTGTCCAGATTGATCTGTGGAGCAGCCGCATCCATCTGCGCACTTAGTTTTCCTTTGGAAAAAATAAAATCCAGCTTTTCGATCATACGGATATTTTCCTCCAGAACAGGCATCTGTCCGGCTACCAGCGCTGTCAGCGTATACAAAATACAGGATATTTCCTGTTCTTCTTCCAGTTCCAGCATCTGCAATGACTCCTGCAGACCCACTACTGCTGCAGGTTCTATAAAAAGTGTAGTTCCTGTTGCAGACTGGTCTATCACACTGCCTTTTACTTTCTGTCTGTACTCTCTTTTTACCGGAATACAGATATGCCCGTTTCGCATCGTGTAAAACTGGTCTGCCAGATAAGATTTCTGCGTTCGCATTGCCTGTTCCGCTTTCTGTTTCATTTTTTCTTTTGTTCGTACCGCTTCATTCCGAATCTGCTGCAGCTTTTTTGTCGCATAATCATCTACCCTGCCTCCTCTGATTTTATCCGAAAGCTCTTCCCGCAGCTCTTTTTGCGCATCCAGATTCTGCCCGTACCACGCCAGTGGATTTTCAGATGTCCTTCCCCTGTCCAGATAATCTTTCAGTCTCTGAACTACTGTCAGCAGCTGCTCTATCCGTTCCAGCTGTTCCGGCATCAGACATCCGTCTCTTGCCGCACGCGCCATGCACTCCTTTGCTTCCTCTACAGATGCCAGCGGCGGCAGACCGCACGCATTCATAAAATTTCTCGCATCTGTCGTATCCCGCAGATTTTTTCCCAGTTCTTTTTCACTCAGATAATATGTAAAACTATCAATTTTTTCCTGTGCAGATTTTGTGCACGCAAATTCCTTCCATTGCTTTCTGATCTGGTCAAATTCCAATATGCTATCAGCTTTCATTTCCAATTCCTTTCTGATCTGATGATTCACGAATTTCCTTTGTTTTCCTGTGTCTGCTGCCGCATTCCGTCCTGTCCCGCAACGCAAAAAAACCATAGGCGCCCGAAAAGCACTTCCTATGGTTTTCATTAAAAATGCATGCTGTCTGCCTGTCAGAAATTTAACAAACCTGCTAAAACAGCAAAAAGCACACCCCGGCAGGTATGCTCTCATTTTTTAATACTACTATATGATGCAAATGTAAGGCGAAAATACCAGCAGCATCCACTGCCAGCGTACAGACAGATTCTAAAGCAATGCCATACACGAATCCATGTACCGCATACAAAAATAACAGACTGTATCTGCTTCAGCCCTCTGTCCCGCAATATTTAGTTTACTATTTTCTCCATTACATTCACAATTAACATACAAATTCTCCTTATAAATTTTTATTTTCTACACCGTTTATCATAAACCCGTTTTCATCTGCCGTCAAGATCTTTTTTGTTCTGTTTATTCTCAGATACCTATTGACCGTTACTATTCACGGCCTGGGGGGGGGGCTGCTCATAGTAACGATTCGGGGCGATATGAAAAGTTTGCTTCGCAAAATCGCCCCTCACTCCTGAATCACACTCATACGGAATGCGCAGCTTATGCCCAGCGGGGCAGACCCCATAGGCGCGAACTTAAAGTAAAGAAGGCAACAATTTACATAAAAATGTTATCTTT
>CANTHI010000473.1 GCA_947653505.1 uncultured Eubacterium sp. | reverse complement strand
ACACAGGCGGCGTAGCCGAAGCGACACCTTTAGCTGCTGGCGGTACGCCAGAAGCGGATAGCATGCCCCATTGGGCACCAGGTGCCGCGCCCGTCCGGTTCCACAGTCTGGATGCAGAATACTTAGAGCTTCTTACATTCTGGAAACCGGAACAATGAAACAGGGCCGGTTCCCTCATCCAGCGTCCGCATAGCCAGAATGTAACATTTTTATGTAAATTGCTGCATCTATTTCATTTTTACACTGCCCTTCCAGCGGATACTCCCGGACACCACATCCATAGACCGGCTTCTGCCCGGCGTACGCAGCTGTTTTAAGAGCTTGTCCAGCGCAGTCTTTGTCATCGCCTTCATATCGACCTCATACGTTGTGATCTTTGTCTTTGTATAACCCGGATAAACAAAATTATCAAAACCCACGACAGAAATATCCTCCGGCACACGGTATCCGGCTGCTTCCAGCTTTGCGATTAACATGCCCGCAATCAGATCACAGTTGCAGACAAAAGCCTGCGGCATATACGCCGGCAGCTCAAATCCGAGATTGCCCATTTCATCCCTGTCCTGGATCATCCATTCCTCTGCAACCGTTTTGTGATGTGTAATCATTGCCTTCATAAATCCGCAATAGCGGTCCATAATACTGCTCGTAGCGTCTATCGAACCGACAAATGCCAGATCTTCCAGTCCCTGCGCAAACAAAAGCTCGGTCATCTGATACATGGCATGAAAATTGTCCGCTACAACCGCGTCATTTGCAATCTCAAAATTGTAAAAATCCAGAAAAACAAGCGGCTTTTGCATCTGCTGCCTCAGATTTCTGATATATTTTATATCGATCTCACCGATGACCGCCAGTGCATCCACGTCCTTTCCCTGCAGGGCGTCCGGTATTTCCAGCGTATGTACCTCCGCTTCCTTTTTCAATACCTCAATCGTCGTATAGCAATGCTTCTCCACTGCCGCAAGCGCAAATTCCTGATACATCTTCCAGTAATATGTCGCATGCTGTGCCAGATAATTTTCCGCGATCAGTACCCCGATCTTCCAGACCTGCTCCGTTTCCTTTTTCTTTCTGGACGCGGAAGCAGCTTCATACCCCATCTCTTTTGCGGTCTTTACAATCTTTGCCCGCATTTCGTCGCTGACGCCCTTCCTGCCGCTTAGCGCATTATGTACCGTTACCGTACTGACGCCCAGCTGCTGCGCGATATCCGCCAATCTCACCTTCTGCATAAATCCCCTCCTCCGGCCTGCGTATCCGGTATTTTTTCCCGTTAAATAAAAGGTACCGGCGGACCGATCTTTTTCACGCTCTCCCGCTCAATAAATGTGCCGTCAATCATATAGACACCAGTATGATAATCCGGATTTTCCAGCTTATGCAGCAGGATATGGACCGATCTTCTGGCCATTTCTTTTATATTGATTTCATACGTCGTAATGCCGATTTTCGGAAATGGTTCATTGATAAAATTATCAAATCCGGCGATGGAGACATCCTCCGGCACCTGATAGCCGCTCTCCGTCAGCTTGCGTACCATAACCATCGCCGCCACATCATTGTTGCAGAAAAATGCCGTAGGCATCTCATCCTTTGGCGGAAGGAGATAATGCCTGTTGTAATCGCTGACTCCCGTCGACCGGTCCCGGTCCTCAATGACCCATTCCTCCCGCAGCGCAGCCCCATGCTGCATCAGGGATTTTAAATAGCCAAAATAACGGTCGTCTATACTCGTTGTCGCCAGTCTTGTCCCTACAAATCCGATTCCGGAATGCCCCATTTTAAACAGATAGTTGGTCATCCGGTAAGCCCCCATCATATTGCTCGTTACGACCGAATCCGACTCCTCCTCATTGGCAAGCGTATCCAGAAGGATCAGCGGCAGATGAATATTGCCGCGCAGAAATCGGGCATATTCGCTCGTAAACGTGCCCATAATAATGACTGCATCCACCTTTTCCTCTGTCACCATCTTTGGCATGCGCATCCACTGCTCTTCCTCGTAACTGACAACCTCGAGCATGGCGAAACAGTTTTTGCGCATCGCTCTTTGCGACAGCTCCTGATACAGCCGCAGATAAAAAGAAGCTGCGGCTCCCAGATAGCGCTCCGCGACCGCGACACCGATCGTATAGCTTTTACGCTCCCTTGACTTGTCCTGTGTGGACTTTACATATCCCATTTCTTCAGCCAGCTGCCTGATCTTTGCGCGCATCTCATCGCTGACTCCCCTCTGGCCGGACAATGCCTTGGACACCGTTACGGTACTGACGCCAAGCTGTTTTGCAATGTCTGCTAATTTTACTGCTTTGGACATAGTTTTTCCATCCTTATTGTGTTGTGCTGAATTTGTGCTGATTGATAAATTTACTTAAATTTAAGTTAATTATAATGTATGCTATTTTGCGGGGTTTGTCAATGCGGCGTGTGTATCAGATGAAATATCATGTCATCCGCCAAAAAAGTTTCTCTAAAAGGAAACATTGATGATAGACATTCGTATCCATTCAGGAGTGAGGGGCGATTTTGCAAAGCAAACTTTCCATATCGCCCCGAATCGTTACTACGAGCGGCCTCCCTGGCCATGAATAGTAACGACATTTTGCAATGCCTGTGAAATATTATTCCATTTTTCTTGCACATATTTTTATTTTATGGCATAATAATCTTTGTATAGGCGCAGATGCGAAAACAGGATGTTACCCTATTAGTACATATGGGGCGTTATTAATTTCGGTTGTGGAACAGGGAAACACGATATTGAACTTTCTAAGCCTGGCTATCATTGTACAGGAATTGATATCAGTCCTTTAATGATAGAAATTGCCAGAAAGAATGCAGATTCATGCGGATGTGACATTAAGTTTGAAGTTGCAGATATCAGAACCTATGAGACAGAAAAGAAGTATGATGCAGTTATTTCTTTGTTTCATGTAATGAGTTAGTCGGTTAACGAAACACATAAAATGCGATACTTCTTTAAACCTGAATTGAAGTTTTTTAGAAGAAGCAGGTTTTGAGCTTATCGATACTCTTGATTGTAATACTCTTGGTGAGACAGATTATAATTCGTGGACCAGTTATTTTATCGCAAAGGCGGTATAAATGGATTTCGGGAACAAATAAAATATTATTCTGTAGAAGCAAATACAAATTGATACGCCGGAGGGAAATATGAAAGTTGAAAGGTGTGTAAAGGAGTCTTTTGTTGTAATTGGAAAGGAAGGTTCCACTTTAGACGGAGAAGGTTTTATTCAGAAATTATGGGCTGATGCAAATTCCCACTTTGGTGAAATTCAGCATCTGGTTAAGAAAGATGAGCATGGAAATATAGGTGGCATATGGGGAGCTATGTCTGATTTCTCGCATTCATTCAATCCGTGGGAAGATTTCAACAAAGGACTTTATCTTG
>CANTHI010000472.1 GCA_947653505.1 uncultured Eubacterium sp. | reverse complement strand
CAGAATACTTAGGGCTTCTTGCATTCTGGAGCGGACACAGCAGACGGGGCAAATTCCCTCTCCCAGCGTCCGCGCAGCCAGAATACAACACTTTTAATGTAAAATGTTGCATTTTCCGCCTGAGTTCACGCCTATGATGTCGCGCCCGTCCGGCGTCCGCATAGCCAGCAGGTAAATTGTGAATCAGACACAGTAAAAAATAAGCTTCCAACACGGAAGTAGTCAAAGGAGAATACCATGAAACAGGAAAAAATATATGCAATGAGTTTTGCCAGAATTTATCCGCTTCTGACAGCCAAAGCAGAAAAGAAAGGCCGGACCATAGAGGAAGTAAATGAAATTATCTGCTGGCTGACCGGATATAACACGCAGGATATTGAGAATGCGGTAAGCCAGGCAGTTTCTTATGGAAATTTTTTCCGCAACGCACCGAATCCGAATCCGGACCGGAAGGCGATCCGGGGAGTGGTATGCGGGGTACGCGTAGAGAACATTGAAGAACCACTGATGCAGGAGATCCGGTATCTGGATAAGCTGATTGATGAGCTGGCAAAAGGAAAATCCATGCATCAGATTCTGAACAGAAAGCCGGCTCCTGCATCCTGACCAGCCGGAGCTGTCTGCATGCTTCGTTACAGCTCTTTGCAGCGGTTTAACAGAAAGACCGCGCACAATGCGCACAGCATCTGGCTGGCGAGCATGCCGTATAAATAAGCGCGGATGCCGTGGACAGGTACAAAGATCCAGATTACGGCGATCCGCAGCAGGCAGCTGCCCAGGTTCAGCATCAGGGTAGCAGTAGGGTGGCCAAGACCATGCAGGATGCTGTTTAAAGTAGTTGTAAGGAACATGAACGGACAGATAAAGCTGAGGGTGCGGACATAAATACCAGCAAGTGTGTTTGCAAATAAATATTGCCCGATCAGGGAATATGTGAGCAGGAAAAATAATGTGCTTGCAAATCCAAGAACCAGACAGGAGACTATCGTACGCCGGATGGTACGATGGATGAGTGCCTGGTTTTTTTGTGCTTTTGCCTGTGAGATGGATGGAAGCAGCATGACAGATACGGAGTTTGTCAGTACCGAAGGAAACAGGATCATCGGCATGGCCATACCGGTTAAAATACCAAAGATACTCAGTGCGTCCTCGTTGGAGTAGCCGTAGGCTTTTAAGCGGATTGGAATCAGGATGGCTTCTGTACTGTTTATAAAGTTGATCAGCACACGGTTTGTTGTCAGCGGGATGGAAAACATAAAAATCTGGCGCAGACAGGAGGACAGACGTTCCCTGCATGCTGTAAACCGGACAACGGTCAGGGAAAACAGCGCGCCTGAGAGTTCTCCGCATACAATTCCCCAGACAGCCATCGCGGCAGTGACGGTACGGCCCTGACTTTCGCAGATACGGTAGATCAGGTAGACGCAGAGCACGCGGCAGACCTGTTCCAGAAGCTGTGAGATGGAAGGGACAACTGTTTTCTGAAGGCCGTAGTAATAACCGTTGATACAGGAGTGGACGGCAGCAAGAGGCAGACAGAGAGAGACGATCCGCAGCAGCGCGGCGCAGCGTGGTTCATCCAGGATGGTTGTAGCGATCTGGTCTGCGCCTGTGTAAATCAGTAATGTACAAAAGATGGAAAGACTGACAGACAGCAGCAGTCCGGCGTACAGATAGATCTGCGGGCAGCGGCCTGCGCCCGCGGCTTCTGCCGTATATTTGGAAATAGCAGTCTGTATGCCCGCACCGCAGAAAGCGACACCGAGTGCGAAAACAGGAAAAATCAGCTGATAAATCCCGACGCCCTGTGCACCAATTGTATGGGAGAGGAATATTCTATAAAAGAAGCCGATAATCCGGCTGGCAAGTCCGGTGGCAGTAAGCAGGGCAGTACCAAGCAGTACAGGGTGGCTGGCATATTTTTTCAGGCTGGTTGTGAAGTTTGACATGGGCAGATTCCTTACAGAGTGCGATATCTTATCCATATATATATGTATCCGGAGGGAGAATATGCGTTACAGTTTTTGCCTGTATCGGGCAGTCCGGCCTGAGCGGTTACATGCTTTTGCATCAGGAAGTCTTATCAGGCAGACAGGAGGAGATGTTATGATTTATCTGGACCATGCAGCTACGACGCCGATGGCAGGGCCGGTAGCTGCCAGTATGGAGCCTTATTATGCAAAAGACTACGCGAATGCATCTACGATCTATGAGTTTGGAGAAAGGAGCAGACAGGCGGTAGAACACGCCAGGGCAGTGATCGCACGTTCGCTTCACGCACAGGCGGATGAAATATATTTTACAGCGGGAGGCAGTGAATCGGATAACTGGGCACTGAAAGGAACAGCAGAAGCTTATAAGGAAAAGGGCAGACATATCATTACGACGCAGATAGAGCATCATGCAGTATTGCATACATGTAAATATCTGGAACAGCAGGGATATGAAGTGACGTATCTGCCGGTAGACGGTCAGGGTTTTGTACAGCTGCAGCAGCTGGAGGAAGCCATCCGGCCGGATACGATTCTGATCTCAGTCATGTTTGCAAACAATGAAATCGGAACGCTGGAGCCGGTTGCACAGATCGGAAGGATCGCCAGACGGCATGGGATTGTGTTTCATACCGATGCCGTGCAGGCTTATGCACAGATACCGATCAATGTGGATTTTTATCATATTGATCTGCTGAGCGCGAGCGGGCACAAATTCTACGGACCGAAAGGGACTGGATTTTTATATATCAGAGATGGTGTAAAAACGGCTTCTTTCATACATGGCGGCGGGCAGGAGCAGGGCAGGCGGGCAGGCACGGAAAATGTACCCGGCATTGTAGGTATCGGCACGGCAGCAGAGCTTGCAATGCGTACCATGTCAGACCGTATGTATCGGGAGACAAGACTGCGCGACTGGATGATTCATACGATCCAGAACCGCATTCCGGGAGCATGGCTGAATGGCGACCGCTATGCGAGACTGCCAAACAATGTTAATTTCAGTTTCGAACAGATTGAGGGGGAGACGCTCCTGCTGCTTTTGGATGCAAAAGATATCTGCGCGTCAGCGGCCTCAGCATGTTCCACAGGCTCCACAGAGCCATCCCATGTACTGACCGCAATTGGCAGGGAGCCGGAGCTGGCGGCGGGAACACTGCGGATGACACTGGGAGAGGCTACGACATGGGAGGAGATACAGACAGCGGCGGAGGCGGTGGTAGAAAATGTGCAGCTGCTGCGGGAAGTGGCGCGGATGGAATAGCTGCAAACCTCCTGTTTCGGATGTGTGTCAGAAGCAGGAGGTTTCTGGTGCCCTATTATTTTGTCAGAGGCAGCTGCTGATTGAGCGGCCCCCATAGGCGCGAACTTAAGAGGGAAATGCATTCTGGCTGCACGGACGCCGGATGAGGGAAGCGGCCCTGTTTCATTGTTCCGGTTTCC
>CANTHI010000471.1 GCA_947653505.1 uncultured Eubacterium sp. | reverse complement strand
TCTGATTGAGTAAATTTACAGGATGTAATAAAATATGAAAAAGGAGCAGATAACACATTGCGTTTAGACGCAACTATAAAAATTGTAACAGTTCAGATAAGGTGTTACAATTACCGCATTGTCTGAAGTTATAATTCCATTCCCATATAGACATTCTTCGTCACTTCGTTTACAATAGATTTTAGTTATATCACCCTGACAATCTTTTCATTATAGAAATCTGAGGCAGCGAATACATAAAAGCTGTCCAGCATCAGGAAAGGAGACTTTATGAACTATAGACCGTTAGGAAACACCGGGCTTCAAATCAGTGAAATTGGTATGGGATGTGAAGGATTCGGTGAAGATGCGTGCAGGATGACGAAAGAACTGTTCGATGCAGCTGAATCATATGGCATTAACTATTTTGATCTGTATGCTTCTGATCCCCATGTCCGGAAAGCCGTTGGCACTGCGCTCTCTGGCCGCAGGGAAAAGTTTATCATACAGGCACATATTTGTTCTGTCTGGCAGGACGGACAATACAAACGCAGCCGGAAACTAAACGAAGTTCAGGAAAGCTTTGAAGATTTGATGCGTATGCTGCAGACAGATTACATTGATGTCGGCATGATTCACTACTGTGATTCCATGTCTGACTGGAATACTATTATAAAGAATGGGATTCTGGAGTATGCTGCTACGCTAAAAAAGCAAGGCCGCATCCGTCATATCGGCCTTAGCAGCCATAATCCCGAAGTCGCACTTGCAGCTGTACATACAGGCTGCATTGAAGTACTGATGTTCAGCGTGAATCCCTGCTACGACCTGCAGCCTGCAAATGAAGATGTCAATGAGCTGTTTAATGAAGCAAAATATAAAAATCCTCTCGTAAATATGGATCCACAACGTCAGAAATTGTATGAGACCTGCCAGACACTCGGTATTGGTTTAACGGTTATGAAAGCCTTTGGCGGCGGTGACCTGTTAGATGAAAAGCTGTCTCCAGCCGGAAAAGCATTAAGTGTCTGCCAGTGTCTGCATTATGCATTAAACCGTCCGGCTGTGGCCTCCGTACTGGCTGGCGCGCATTCTCTGGAGCAGCTGGAACAATGTTTATCTTATGAGACTGCGTCTGATGCCGAAAAAGATTATGCACCTGTATTTGCCACTTTTCCAAATATCAGCTGGGAAGGACACTGCATGTACTGCAGCCATTGCGCACCTTGTCCGCAGAAGATTGATGTAGCCAGTGTAACGAAATTTCTGAACCTTGCGATCGCACAAAACCATGTGCCAGAGACCGTGCGGGAACATTATGAGGCATTGGATCACCATGCAGGCGAATGCATCAGCTGTGGCGCCTGTGAAACAAGATGTCCGTTCAGGGTTCCGGTTCGTGAGAATATGAAAAAGGCCGAAGAACTGTTTGGAAAATAATATCTGCATCTGCATAACATGTCCCACTGCGGCAGATATTGCCTCTGGGAATATCCCGACATATTTTATGATGTGTTTGACGAATTAAAAACCTCTGTATATGATATTGCTCCCCGGTACGGACAGGATACCTCCAGCTCAGCTCCATATGCACAATTTCAGTATACAGGAGAAACTATCAGGCGCGACAGTCTGGATGCAGAGTACTTGAGCTTCCTGCATTCTGGAAAAGGAACAGGCAGCCAGGCCAGCGCCTTCCATCCGGCGTCCGGACATCCAAAATATAGCCTGTCTTATTCCTGCCACATCTGAATATCATTCTCCATATTCTGCATTTTGATCTCAAAAATAGTTTCCTCAATCACCCTGATACATCCTGCCAGATCTTTTTTGATATCTTTCCCCCAGAACCGGATAACTGTCCAGCCCAGATATGATAACTGTTTATTGATCTCTTCATCCCTCTCTCTGTTTCGGGATATTTTATTTATCCAGAAATCGCTGTTATTACTTTTTTTCAGTCTGGCGCTGAGTATTTCCCAGTCTTTCCCATGAAAAAACTCCCCATCGCAAAAAATTGCGATTTTATATTTCATCAGAACGATATCAGGTTTTCCCGGCAGTCCCGCATAATTTTTCCGATAGCGGTATCCTCTTTCCCATAATGATTTTCGCAGCATCACTTCAATCTTCGTATCTTCTGCTTTAATATTTTTCATATTTTTATGACGCTGTTCTGGCGTTAACACATCTGCCATTTTTCTTCTCCAGTTTTCTATTTCAGAGAACATGTTCTTTGCAATTTCACTTATGGATTCCCCGTATGTACAAATTCAACACAATACCAGGACTACAACTCATCACAGGATTTAATCGTATTATAGATTTTCAGCCCGTTCTTCCTGCCAAACATATGCAGGCTGCTTAAGTAAATCACTCTGGAAGTCTTTTCCTTTCCTTCGATCAGATTTTGTATCTCGTCCATCCTTCCCTCATATTCTGTTCCGGCAAACAGTTTTTCCAGAACTTCACGAATCCGCCTGCGTTCCATATATTTCGAATAATATCCCCCAATGGTAAGTCTCTCGCGCAGGTATCTTAGTTCTTTCGTCCGTTCGTTATTCTCATTACCGCTCACGATTCCATCCTCAATACAGGATGACAGGTGTACCATTCTCCTGCTGCCCGACCGCTTATCCCAGTAATCACGAACCGCCTGGAATCCGTTATCATTACTGACAATTACAGAGATCCCTGCATATCCGCCGCCTACCAGCTCACCCAGTCTGGAGGCAATATAAAAATCCAGTGCATTTTTCCCTGTCCGGTACAGTTTACAGACTTCAAACACACATCCCGAAGCCGTAACCTGATCCAGATTTCTGCGCTCGGCGCTCTTTTTTTCTTCACTATAAAACAAAATAATGTGATCCTGCTTATTCAGATATTCACATCCACGCAACCCTGCTACTCCGACATTTTCGAAATCAATCAGAAACAGCACAAAACCACCTCCACGTTTCTATTACTACTACTTTTTGTATTATAACACAAAAAGCAGCGTCTGTCATTCAAATTGTAGCAGTAACAAACGCAGACTAAAAAGATACCTGACAAATCCGGACATCTCTGCGCAGATTTGCCCCAACAGACAATTGCTGCGCAGATACTATTTTCATATTAAATAATTGTCAGAATACCGATGGATTTTAACAACAGGACAACCAGCAATACCGGAGCTATGAACCGTATCATCACAACATACAGTTTTTTTCTGCCAAAAGTACATCCTGACTTTTCGACTTCTTTTATAATCATATCCGGTTTTACAATCCAGCCAATCAGAATACATGTACCAATCGCCACAACCGGCATCAGCGCATTGTTACTGATATAATCCATAATATCCAGAATCTGTCCTACCGCACCATTTGGCAGCTCCAGTTCAAAATACAGCTTATTGTAGCCAAGGCATACAAGAATACCGCCTGCCAGTGCAATGACTGTCTCAATTACAGCCGCT
>CANTHI010000470.1 GCA_947653505.1 uncultured Eubacterium sp. | reverse complement strand
GTCGGAGACGCCTATTATGGCGGAAACAGTCTGATTGTCCGCGGTACGATGAAAAAGGATGTACCTTCGGTGATCAGAATGTACAGCGCGAAGCTGCCGGCATGTGAGCAGATGATCTTTACGACAGCCGCAAAGGCAAAGGGAGGAGAAATTGCACTGGATGCCGTACTGACGCTGGACGATGGTACAGAGCTTGTACTGGAAGGCGATAAAAAAGCAGGAGAAGAATGGACGGTCATTTCTTATGATACGGCGCAGCTTGCCGGAAAAACGATCCGTATGATATCTTACCGCCTGACAGCCGCGCAGGACGTCAGCGGCCTGCAGCTGCGTTTCGGCAATCTTACGATGGCAGAGCCTGATACGGAAGAGCGGGCGACAGTCAGCGATGTACAGATTCTGGACAGCGAATTTGACGAAGACGCGATGTATGCAGGTGTGCGTCTTTGCTGGAAGTCCGACGTTCCTGCGGATTATTATGAAGTATACCGCATCAATCAGGATCAGACGAGATCGCTGCTCGGCGTATCCAATACGGAAAGCTTTTATATCAATACGCTGCCGCGTACCGATGATACCAATCAGTCTGCTTTTCTGGTCGTGCCGGTAAATGCGCTGCTCGAAGAAGGCACTGGCAGCGAGGTGAAAATGGAATGGCCGGATAACAGCCTGCCAAAGGCAGCATTTACGGCGGACGTGACACTGGCAAAGCCGGGAGATAAGATTACGTTTACAAGCCTGTGCTCACCGAATACGGAAAATGTGACATGGACACTGAAGGGTTCCGATACGGAAAGCGCGCAGGGAGATAAAGTTACCGTGTCCTATGCAGAGGAAGGTGTTTATCCGGTCGCACTGAAAGCAGAAAACAGTTCCGGCAGTGCAGATACATCCGTGGAGAATTATATTGTAATTACAAAGAAAGCATCCGATGGACTGAAACTGCTGTCGCAGGGAGCAGCAACAGAAGCGGATACGTTTGTAAATGAAAATGAAGCGCCGGAATTTGCGGTTGACGGGGATCAGACAAAGAAATGGTGCGCAACCGGAAGCGCGCCGCATGAGATCACGATCGATCTGGGCGCGGTGCAGGCCGTAAGCGCTGTCGATATCTATCATGCACAGGCTGGCGGAGAGAGCGCGGATATGAACACAAAATCCTACGCAATTTATACAAGCGAGGATGGCGCGGCGTTCGAAGAAGTAAGAAGCGTGACGAAAAATACGGAAGGCAGTACGCACGACGCATTTGCACCTGTCAATGCACAGTACGTAAAACTGGTCGTAAACAAACCGACACAGGGAACCGACAGTGCGGCACGTATTTATGAAGTAGAAGTATACGGACTGCAGGAGCCATTAAATTAAGAGATTGTAAAACATGGAACCAGGTCCGGATCAGGCAGTGATCCGTCCGGCGGTTTCCCCAGTGCGGGTGATCCGGCTGGGGGAGCCGCTGGTAAGACTGGAAAAGGAGCAGAATCAGAATGTCTGAAAAAAAAGAAAAAGTAATGATAGGCATTGACCTTGGCGGAACCGGAATTAAAATCGGCATTTTGAACAGGGAATATGATATTTTAGCGCAGACCACGATACCAACACGCGCAGAACGTCCGTTTGAGGAAGTCGTTGCCGATATGGGACATGCGTCCAGAAAGCTGCTACAGGATCATGATTATGAGCTGAAAGATTGTCTGGGCGCAGGCATTGGAAGTCCGGGAACGATTGACAGCCAAAACGGTGTCGTACTGTATTCCAATAATATCCGCTGGGATAACGTACCACTGGCCGCAGAGCTGGGGAAATATCTACCGGTGCCCGTTTATGTCAATAACGACGCGAACTGCGCGGCCCTGGGAGAAACCGTTAAGGGTGCGGCAAAAGGATGCCGCAACGCGATATTTCTGACACTGGGCACAGGTGTAGGCGGCGGCATCGTCATGAATGGCAGGATTTTCGAAGGCGGTCATCCGGGCGGTGCGGAGCTGGGACACATCAGGATTGCGTCAGAAGGCAGAAGATGTACCTGCGGCAGGGACGATTGCCTGGAAGCATATGCATCGGCAACCGCTTTAATCGAAGATGCCAGAAATATGGCGAAGCGTTTCCCAAATTCAGTATTATGGAAGCTGTGCGGACAGGATCTGGAACAGATGGACGCCAAAATGCCATTTGACGCGGCCCAGACAGGCGACACCTGCGGACAGGCGCTCGTAGAGCGTTATATTCAGTATCTGGCAGACGGCATTACCGATCTGGCAAATATATTCCGCCCGGATATCATCGCGCTCGGCGGCGGCATCTGCGCGCAGGGTAAAAAGCTGACAGATCCTTTAAACCGCTATCTGAAAGAAAAATGCTTTGGAGCATCCGTTTCCTACGTGCCGGAAGTAGTGACAGCGAAAAATGGCAACAACGCAGGAATCATCGGGGCGGCAGCTCTGGTCGGGACAGCGGAAGAGACTGGTGTGACCGGAAAAGAAATCCTGTTTTTAGAACCGGCATGTACAGAAAATATCTGGGGCGGAAACCGTCTCAGGAACGAATTTCATTATCCTTCTGCAGGAGAACATACGGGAGAATGCTGGGGAATCTCCGCGCATCCAAACGGAGACGGGATCATTAAAAACGGAACATTTGCCGGCATGCATTTATCCGAAGTATGGAAAACGCATCCGCATCTGTTCGGCAGTGACGGGACAGGAGAGTTTCCGCTGATAGCAAAAATTATTGATGCAAGGGAGGATCTGAGCATTCAGGTGCATCCGGATGACAGTTATGCAAAAAAGCATGAAAACGGAGCTAGCGGAAAGACCGAATGCTGGTATATTCTGGACTGCGAAACGCCAGCCTCCCTGATCATCGGTCATCACGCAAAGACAAAGGAAGAACTGGCACAAATGATCGCAGAAGACCGCTGGAGCGGCCTGCTACGCGAAGTTCCGGTTCAAAAAGGCGATTTTATACCGATTCAGCCAGGAACAGTGCATGCGATCAAAGGCGGCTGCCTGATATTTGAAACACAGCAAAACAGCGATGTCACCTACCGTCTGTATGATTACGGCAGACTCAGCAACGGCAGGCCAAGAGAACTGCATCTGGAAAAAAGCATGGATGTGATACAGGTTCCGGCAGAAGACACCAGACAGAGCATTTTCTCCGCAGACAAACTGCCAAAAAACCAGATGAACCAGCTGCTGGACTGTGAATATTTCAGTATTTTCAGGATCGAAGTCGAAGGAGAAGCAAAGCTGGAGCAGACGTATCCATTTCTGGCGGTATCTGTACTCGAAGGCTCCGGTTTTCTGGACGAATATCCACTGCAGAAGGGCGATCACCTGATTTTACCGGCAGGGTATGGCAGCTTTTGCCTGAAAGGGATGATGATGGTGATGGCATCGACAAAAAAATGATCCGATACTAAAATTGATACAAATGCAATGCTGTTAATACAAAAAAGCCTCTGCTTCT
>CANTHI010000469.1 GCA_947653505.1 uncultured Eubacterium sp. | reverse complement strand
AAATGCATACATAAAGGCTTCTTCGTTACTGGCTTTTTCTAAATTTTTTATGTCATTTTCACCAAAAGCCTTATGCTCCCCATCTTCTAAGCACAGTTCAAATATAAACAGGTCATTTTCCTCTCCAGGCATAATCTGCCCGATATACACATCACCATCTATAGCTGTTACTTTTACAACATCTGCAATTTTAAAATAATATTCACCATTCCTAATTACCCTTATATTTTCCATATGTATATGCACACTCCTTTTCTAATTCATCCAGATAATCCTGCCAGATTTTTCTCAACTTCATTTTTAACTCATCTGTTTTCTTCCTTATTTCTTCCGGCATATCCCATTCATATAAATCTATATACGATTTACTTCTGCAATTCAGTTTTTCCCTGTTATTTCCTGCTGTCAGAATCATTCTTTATTTTCATTCCCTTCTCTAAGCAGACTTATCATGACCTGCTGGTATTATTTTCACGGACGATTTTCGACCGTCAGCTGAATTAATCCTCATCACCTACATGTACACTCTTAACCTGTACTGCTATCCCCTGACTCCTTAAATACTGTACCGCCATATCCAGCAGACTCCCGTTATTAATCGTTTTGTCCATTGCATCCTTCCATACATGCGGCTTATGGTTTACTTCAAGTCCTCCATGCAGTCCCTGATCCGCCCATTGCGCCACCTGATACCCCGTTGCATTTACATAATCATCCATTGCGTCATAATCTATGTATACGGATGCACGTACACCATTCCTGTAAGGTTTTGCATCCACTTTGACAGCAGATCGAAGAAATGCAAATGTCCTTCTATAGCTGTCTGGTGTCCATCCCTTATAATATTCATCCAGAAAATAATTTAATGTCTGGTATACCCTTTCTGCCATCACATCCACCATTTTTGTCATTGCAGGCATGAGTGCTTTCTGTAAATCATTCATATTACTGATCCTCTTTGGCATTTACAATCTCCCCTTCCATTACTCCTTTTTCAATCAGCGTATTCCTCTGCTGCGTAGTGCAGATGCATTTTTCGCTTAATCCTGCAAATCCATTTTCAATATTCTTCCTGTACCTGCTGTTCATCCTGTCCTTTAATTTGTTATTGCGGTGGTAATTTACTGTCACGTATGGAACCTTTCTTTCATCTTCATCATCAAAAATATTCATGCTTACAGGTGCATGGATTTTCGGTGTCAGTGTGCCTATGCCCGACAGATTCAGTTTTTCACCATCCGTAAGAGCCTTTGCACATTCCTCACAGTACTGATCCAGAATATCCCTAATGACTTCAATTCTGTAAATATTGTCTTCCCTCTGCATGATCCGCTCTGCAATCTGTTTGACTGTAAGACCGTATATGCGTTTGTAATTTGTTTCTGCTGTCTGCATTGTTATATTACCTTCCTTCCGGTTTTGATTTTCTTTGAAATTTATAATTGTCAGAATATTTTTACAATTGTTTTTATGTTCAGAATATATCATAAGACAGATTGTTTCTGTTTTTCAGGTACAACTTTTGTCCTATAAAAATAAAATTAATGTTATATTTCTGGAATGTATATGAATGATATACTTTTGTGATATGCTGTAGTGTCTGTAGAGAGGATTTTTAGATATGTTGAATGTTTTTACTGCTTAATGGCTTTAGACATTATAATAAGCGTATTATCAATCATATAACTTAATTAATAATACGCTTATTATAAAGGCTATTTTCAAGGTCATATTTATACCTGTTAGTACACTAATCTAAATACCTGACTCCCATAAATAATCAGATATCCCAGTCCCCTCCTTGCCGCGATAAATTCCCCTATGACCACCCCGACGAGACACAGCCCGATATTTACTTTCATAATACTGAACAGATTCGGAATGTTTGCCGGCAGGACTACTTTATACAGGGCGTCTTTCCATGTTCCGTTCAGCGTCCTGACCAGCTTGATTTTTTCCGCATCTGCTTCCACAAATCCGGTATACAGACTCATCACGGAGCCAAATACTGCCACAGACATCCCCGTTATAATAATCGTCCTATAGTTTGCGCCCAGCCATACGATGAAAAGCGGGGCGAGTGCAGATTTTGGCAGGCTGTTCAGCATTACCAGATAAGGCTCCATGATTCTGGAAAATGTCCGGCTCTTCCACAGCAGTACCGCAAAGATCAGACTGACGGTGATTACGAGAAAAAAGCTGGCTAGTGTTTCAAACAGTGTAATGATGATATGTCCGGTCAGGTCTTCTGTACGCAGCATCTGAAAAAAACACGTGACAAGTCTGGACGGACTGCAGAATATAAACGAATTGATGATCTCATGACGGGCACTTAATTCCCATGCGGCGAGAAACAGCACGCACAGACAGATCCGCCAGAACCGGACTCTGGCATTCGTTCGTTTTACATTTCTAACGTACTGCTCCTGCGCAGTAAGTGTCTGTTTCATCTTCATTCATCTCCTTCCAGAGCATATTAAAATAATCCTTAAATGCGTTCGTACTACGGCGCTGCAGGGCCGTCATATCTTTTGGAAACGATATGGAAACAATCCGCTTTAAATGTCCCGGACGCGGGCTTAATACCAGGACACGGTCTGCCAGACTGACTGCTTCTGACAGATCATGCGTCACGAGCACCGCGCTTTTTTGCTCCTCCCGTATAATAGATCCGATATCATCTGCTGTATTCAGTCTTGTCTGATAATCCAGAGCCGAAAAAGGCTCATCCAGCAGCAACAGCATGGGCTTTAGTACCAGCGTACGGATCAGCGCCGCACGCTGACGCATTCCGCCGGACAGCTCAGATGGCTTTTTTTTGCGAAAATCATATAATCCGTATTTCTGTAATAAGTGCGCCGCATACTGTTTTGTCTCTGGCGTCAGTTTTTTCTGAATTTCCAGACCGAGATAAACATTTTTTTCAATACTGCGCCAGTCAAACAGATGATCTTTCTGCAGCATATATCCGATCGAACAGACAGATTCTTTCGTCAGAGGCTCTCCCTGAAACAGAATCCTCCCCTGCTCTGGTTCTGTCAGATGGCAGATCATGTTCAGCAGTGTGGATTTTCCGCAGCCGCTCGGCCCGACAACCGCCAGAAATTCTCCGGCTGTCAGGCTAAAGCTGATATCAGATAAAGCAGGCGTTTCCCCATCCACAGAATGGTAGGCATACGACACATGTTCAAATTCCAGCAGATGATTCATCCTGTTCCCTCCTAAAATATTGTAAGAAAACAAATGGTTCGGTTTTACCATATTATATTAGAAAGAAAAAAAATGGTTCCGTGCAAATCGATTTCTACTCTGTTCAAATCCCGCATATCATGATACAATATCAGGGTGCGTTAGCATAATCACCAGAAAAGTTACGTTTTCTGACAGACGTAACAGAAAGGACAATCAATGGAAGAACATATGGAAACAATGGATGACTACAAAGCAGAGCTGGAGGCTTCTTTCCGCCGCATCAG
>CANTHI010000468.1 GCA_947653505.1 uncultured Eubacterium sp. | reverse complement strand
TTGAACTAAACAGTCAATACCGAAACTTGATAATTTCATCCCTGCTATACGAATCTGATGATCAGGCTCTTTCGTTTCACCTGTGGGGCAACTGAACAGGCTTTACACTCACAGCCACATACGTTATAATAGTTGTATCAGATAACAACTGCATCCATCATAAAGGCGGTGAGAATATGGAGGTATCAGAAATGTCAAAAGAAGAAATAATGAAAAATGCTATGGATGATTTTGGAGAAATACAGGAATACATGACATCGGCACAGAAAGAAAACGCGACAGAAACATATGCAAAACTGAAAAAGAAATATCTCAGATTAAAGGCATTACTCAACAACTTAGGAGTGAATCTTACAGATATAGACGAAATTAAAGAATAGCTTTTAACACCCGCATAACCGGTAAGGAACTGTGAAAAAATAACTTTAGCAGGTTATTTTTTCACAGTTCCTTACTGAATCAATAATTACGATTCCTCCAGCCATCTGCGTGCACAGTGTGCCATGCAGGCAGCGCCAACGTGCAGAACATTTTCATTGAACTGCACCCTGGGGTGATGCTGGGGATATGCTCCGCGCTCATCGTGGAATCCGGCCTGAATGAATATATAGGCGCTGGGAACCTGCTCCGCAATCAGGGCAAAATCCTCCGATCCACTGGCTGTCATGCCTAAAGCAGTCCCCGCAAGGCCTGGGATTGAAAGTTCTTCCATATAGGATACCATCGCCTGCACGGTTTCTTTATCACAGGTAAGCGTTGGAACACGTTTCGGCATAGTTACCCGGGCTGTGCCGCCAAACACCATTGCAGTCTGCTCCGCAATCTGGCGCATTCTGCACACCAGCTTTTCCCGCGACTGTGCGTCATTGCAGCGGATTGTTCCGCGTAAGACAGCCGTATCCGGAATAATATTAGGGACCAGACCGCCGGAAAACTGCCCGACCGTCAGCACGCAGGCGTGATTAGGGTCACATTCCCGCGCAATCAGTTCCTGGAGGGCAAGATGGATGTGCGCACCGATATTGATCGGGTCAACTGCCAGATGGGGAAATCCACCGTGGCCGCCCTTTCCCTGTATGGTAATGCAAAACTCATCCATAGAAGCCATCATTACCCCTGTATCATTGTACAAAAACAAGAACTCCGGTGTATCAGGCGCAATCTGGCCTGAGCCAATATGAAATGCCAGCGCCGCATCGGGCTTTGGCTTCTCCAGGATACCGCCATCAATCATGTCCTGCGCCCCTTCAAATATTTCCTCGCCGGGCTGAAACATCAGTCTGACTATCCCCTTCAGGTTTTCCTCATCTTCTTTGAGAAGTTTTGCCGCAGTCAGAAGCATGGCGGCATGGAAATCATGCCCGCAGGCATGCGCCTTGTCCCCTGTAGTACAGGCAAAATCCAGCCCGCTTTCTTCCCTTATGGGCAGTGCATCCATATCCGCCCGGAGCAGGATGACTTTTCCTGTGTGTCCTTTTCCTGTGTGTCCTTTTCCTGTGTGTCCTATCGTAGCGGTGACACCCGCTTTGCCGCAGGACTTTGGGTCAATTCCGTACTCCGTCAGCTTTTTCATGATGTAGGCTTTCGCCTTTGGCATTTCAAGGCCAGTTTCGGCGTTGGTATGGAGATACCGCCGATTCTCCACCAGTTCATTTTTTAACGCCAAAGTCCGCTCATAGTAGTCCATAATCTCCTCCCTGTTTAATCCATAAAGTCTTTATCTCTTTCTAAAATAGCTCCGGTATTGGCGTCGATTTTAAATTCGTACTCGTAATTTCCTTTCACAAGCCCGATTTCATATACTGCAATTCCATCATCGACATCATATTCTGCCTGATACACCTCGCCGCCTGGCACTTCCTTTAATGCGATCTGCTTTGCCTTTTCCATCCCGATATTTCCCGTCTGGCTGCCTGCCGCAGCTGTCTTTACAAGTTTCCATTTGCATTCAGTCAGCGCCCCGGTTCTAGCGTGATATACCATTGTATAGCGTTTTCCGCCTGCTGTCATCTTTACTTTATAAATATCAATGCCGTCGTCTGTCTTCTGCGAAACTGACTGTATGGTTCCGTTTTTCACCCTGTTTTGCGCAAGCTGTCTGCACTTTGCCTCACTGATCAGCGCACGGTTACGTCCCGGACTGACCGTTGTTTTTTCCCAGCCATATTCCAGCAGTTTTCCATCAGAGGAACGTAACGTCATATCGTATTTTTTGGAACCTTTGACCAGTTCAACTTCGTAAACCTGCTCTCCATTTTCGTGATCCAGGTCCACGTCTGTCACTACGGCATCTGGTACTTTCTGCAGCGCTTTCTGTCTGGCCTGATTTGCACTGGAAATTCCTGCCGCAGCTGCGCTTTCTGCCGCGGTCAGACCTCCGGTCATCAGAACTCCTGCTGCGAGTAAAGCTGCTGTTACATTTTTTTTCATAATCATTCTGCATTTCCTCCTGATTTTACATTCTTAATTAAAAGATATTTTATTATTTTTTTGTAGCAGTTCAGATAACCCATTGAACTATTACAATTTTATTGACCGGTTTCAATACAGGCTCTCTTAATCAGCCTTTTCTGCTTCCCAGCTGCGAAAAGCTCCGCTATAAGCATCAATTTCAAACTCATACTCCATGCCATCATATCTGATTTTACCCTCATATTCTGTGCGGCCATCATCATAATCCGTTTCAAATTCCACAAGATCCTTTTCTGAAGCGCCCGGCACCTGTGACAGCGCAAGCTCTATCGCTTCCTGCTCCGTAATGCTGCCATTTCCTCCCGCAGCAGGCGGCATGGCGGCATCGGCATCGTAATCATATTTTACTACTTCTCCGGTAGACGCGTCAATCTCATAATCATATTCGCTCCCATCTGAGGTGTAAAATTCTGTTTCATACACGTTTCTGCCATCTTCATATTCCAGACGGCAGCTTAAAAAAGTCACTTCATCCTGCGACAGTCCCGCATGCGCCAGAGCCCTCGTTTTTGCTTCCTGCTCCGTAATCATGCCTGCCGGCGCCTGCTGTTTTCCTGTCTGTCCCGTATCTGCTGCAGATGTGGATTTTTCACCGGATACCATTTGATCTGATGCCGCTTTTCCATCCAGCGTATCAGCCACTGGAAGATCTGCATCAATAATGACTCCGGTAAGGGCATCTATATCATAGGAATATTCTTCTCCCAAAGCTGTAAACTCTACTTCATAATAGTCCTGCCCATTTTGCCGCGACATATCTACAGATGTAAACTCAGCCTGTGACGCGGCTACGCCACAAGCTTCTAACGCCAGGCTCTTTGCCTTTGGCGCCCCGATGTATTCCAGCTGTTTTTCCTTACCGCCACAGCCGCTGACCAGAAACACTGCCAGCCCGGCTGCGCACAGCATACTTTTTTGCTTCATGGGACTCTCTCCTTTCTTTCTGAGACAGATTTTTTAGGTAATTGCGAAACTCTGACCCCCTTATAAATAAAGGATTTCTTTACTTAAA
>CANTHI010000467.1 GCA_947653505.1 uncultured Eubacterium sp. | reverse complement strand
GGAAACCGGAACAATGAAACAGGGCCGGTTCCCTCATCCAGCGTCCGGAAGGCCGTTATCTGCTATTCTGGTTTATCCAGGTTAGGGCTTCCTGCATTCTGGAGCGGGTACAGCAGACGGAACAGATTTCCTCTCCCAGCGTCTGCGTAGCCAGAATGTAACACTTTTATGTAAATTGTTGTATTTTCTCTTAAATTCACGCCTATGGGAACTGTCCCTAACCCGGATAAACCAGAATTGTACATACTGGCCTCACGGACGCTGGATGACTCCCAAGCACGCCAAACAGGGGCTTTCGTACACATCGGATGTGACGGAAGCCCCTGTTTTAAGCGGTTTTTCCAATATTGTGTTCATGCCCTTTGTATGAATCAGGCAATTTTCATTTCGCTAAGCTTCATGATTTCCCTACTGTCGGATTCCGGTATCCGGCTATGTAATCTAAGATTCCTGGTATTTCGCATCTTCTTCCAAAAATGCGATCAGCTTCTGTGCGTCCTGTTCATTTTTCGCGACCAGCTCCATCTGCGGTACATCTCCGTTGGCAAACATACGTGTCATGGACAGATACTGGCTTAACTTGGATTTCATGTTCAGGCAGTCGCCTTCTCCGGTAATCAGCTCCACGTTCATCGTACAGCTGTCAATCACCTCGAACAATCTGCTTACCTGATGCACTTTTTCGATTTTAATATTCATTTACAGGTCTCCTTTCTCTGCTATACGCTGTATCTGTTACAAATTTGTGCGTACCAGCTTCGGCTGATAGCCCTGACGCTCCAGCGCATCCATAATCTGTTTTTTATGCTCCGTCCCGAAGCTTTCCATCGTGATCCGAAGCTCCACAGCCGCATTGCGGTTCGTGGATACAAACTGGTTGTGCTCCAGCTTAATGACATTTCCCTGCTCTTTTGCGATCGTATCAGCGACTTTGCAAAGCTCTCCCGGCTTATCCGGAAGCAGGACGGATACGGTGAAAATACGGTCACGGAAAATCAGTCCCTGCTGTACGACGGAGCTCATTGTAATCACATCCATATTTCCGCCGCTTAAAATCGCAACGACCCGTTTTCCTGTTACATCCAGATGTCTGAGCGCCGCAACGGTCAGAAGTCCTGAATTTTCTACTACGATTTTATGGTTTTCCACCATATCCAGAAACGCCACGACGAGCTCATCGTCAGATACCGTCAGGATACCGTCCAGATTCTGCTGGATATATGGGAAAATATTTTTTCCAGGCGTCTTTACTGCCGTGCCGTCCGCGATCGTATTGACGGATGGCATGGTAACTACTTTTCCCGCCTCAAAGGAAGCCTGCATACAGTTTGCTCCCGCAGGCTCCACACCGATCACTCTGATCTTGGGATTTAAAAGCTTTGCCAGCGTGGATACGCCTGTCGCAAGCCCGCCGCCTCCAATCGGCACAAGTATATATTCCACAAGCGGCAGCTCTTTAAAGATCTCCATCGCAATCGTTCCCTGACCGGTTGCAACCGCAAGGTCATCAAACGGATGGACAAACGTATACCCGTGCTCCTGCGCCAGCTGATAGGCGTACTCGCACGCCTCATCGTAGACATCCCCATGCAGCACGACCTTTGCCCCGTAATTTTTCGTACGATTTACTTTGATTAACGGTGTTGTCGTCGGCATCACAATCGTAGCCTTTACGCCGTAGCATCTGGCCGCATAAGCCACTCCCTGTGCATGATTGCCGGCGGATGCTGTAATCAGTCCTTTTTCACGCTCTTCGTCGGACAGCGTGCTGATTTTATAATATGCCCCGCGCAGCTTATACGCCCCTGTATACTGCATATTTTCCGGTTTCAGCCAGACCTTGTTCCCCGTCTGGGCGCTCAGGTAATCGCTGTATATCAGCTTCGTTTCCTGAATGACCTCTTTTACTTTTTCACTTGCTTCTTCAAATTTATCTAATGTCAGCATTTGGATCGGATCTCCTTTTTTTGTTCCTATTTAGCAACCTTTTTATCAGATTTATTTTCGCACGTTCCGCGCAAATAGTCAATTGTTTCCTATATTTAAATCATCCGGTCAGACACTTTTTTCCTTCAAATGCAAAGCCATATTTACGGATATTTTCCGGATGGATTCCATTCGCAACAAGCTCTGCCTCGTAATTTTTTTCCGCAATCTGATCAAGCGCACGTGCAACCGTCTCTTCCAGGTTCTGCTCCTCATCCGGATCTTTTACCTTAAACTCAAAGATAAACGCTTTCCCGTTTTTTTTATCAAAAGGCCCGATCAGCACATCATACCGGCCATAACCGCTCTCACGGTTGGATCTTATTTTATACCGGTCTGCCAGATCCACGACCATTCCCAGCACAAACCCATGATAAAACCGCTCCGGTTCCGCAGTCCGTGACGGCTTTGTTCCACTGTCAAATATACTGAATGTCTGCATGGCAACCCTGTTCATAAAAGTATTCATTTTCTTTACGTTATCATGAAGCAGCGCCTGGATAAATTCGTTGTATACTTCTCTGGAGCTTTGAAACCAGCCGCGGATCATCTTTGCAAACATTCTGCGCACTTCGCCATTCGTCAGCGCAAGCACATAATAATCTTCCCCCAGACTGTCCTTTCTGCAGGAATCATCGATCGAAACCGCTTTCAGGTATCCGGCAGAAAGCAGCAGGCTCCACACCGCGTTTTCATCGTCTTCCAGCTGGTCATACACGATCTGTTCATCAATCGGAACTGAAATCTGCTGCCCGTCAAGCAGCATTTCAAATCTCAGCTTCATCCGGGCGCTTCCCTCTCGCAGCAGCCTGTTAACCAGCCCGTTTGAGCTTGTATCCGCCCAATAGGTCCTGTATTTTGCACCATTTGATAAAAACGAAGCAATAGACCACGGATTATACATATGTGTTTTACTGCCAAAAATAAAACCATCATACCAGTTTCTGACATCCTGCCTGTGTGTGCCATATCCAAGCTGGTCCAGTGCCTGAAACACCTCCTGTTCCGTAAATCCGAAACAGTCTGCATACTTTTCGCACGTACACGTTACGACTTCCAGATTATTCAGATCCGAAAAGACAGATTCTTTGGATATTTTTGTAATCCCTGTAACCAGTCCCCTGCACAGATGCGGATTGGTTTTCAGCGCCGCGTTTAAAAAGCTTCTGAAAAAACCGGCGGCTTCGCTCCAGTAGCCGGACAGCCATGCTTCCTGCATGGGTGTGTCATATTCATCCAGCAGCAAAATCACGTCCTGGTGATAATACCGGCTTAGAAAACCCGTCAGCGAATTAACGGCATCCACCGCCAGGGAATCACGCATCTGCGGCCTGATACTGCAAAAATATGCTTTCTCATTTTCACTCAGACTGTCACTGTCCAGCAGATACCGGTGCTTTTCATACAAATCATAAATGATCTTTTTGATACAGTCTTTCATTTCTTCAAAGCTTACTGCTTTTACTTTTCCCCCTCTACTGTATCGTTCTTTCATTCTTTCATTCTTTAATATT
>CANTHI010000466.1 GCA_947653505.1 uncultured Eubacterium sp. | reverse complement strand
GTTACACGTGGTCGCTTCAAAAAGTCTGCGCCGCTAACTCCTGCATTCAAACGAATCTGCTGTATGTTCAGATAATATCCTAAAATGATCAGTTCCTGCCGGAGAGGGATCAGGGTCAGTGCATCTTTTTTCATATTTTCACGCAGAAGCCTGCCAAGGGAAAATACAATGGTAGCGATGGAATTCTGGTGTTCATTGATTGCCATCCAGTAAACAGAATCTAACGTATTATACATAAAATGAGGATTGATCTGTGACTGCAAAACCCTGTATCTGGTATCCTGTAGCAGAATCTGGTTCTTATAATTTTTTTGGATCAGCTCTTCGATTTTTTTGACCATAAACCGATAGCTTCTCTGGAGCTGCCCGATCTCATCTTTTCTGGTAATGGGGCCGAAGCTGATATTCGAGATCTCAAAGTTAATATTCTGGACAGAATTCATCTGTTCCGCAAGGCGCTTCAGAGGCCGCGAGATCGAGTTTGAAAAGCGGATGGAAATACCGGTCAGCAGGATATACAGGCCGCTGAATAAAAAGAAGACCAGCGCTTTCATTCTATGAAACGGAGAAAAAATTGTATCATAGCCTATGGCATAATAGTATGTCCAGTCAGAATATTTTGATTTATGCTGTACAATAAATGTATTTGCTCCATTGATCTTTTTGACAGAATAGTTTTCAGTAATTTCAAATAAGTCCGGAGAGACATTGTAGGAATCATCATATCGGTAGATCAGCTCATTTTCATTTCTGCATATAAAAAAATCGTCAGCCGTCTTTTCGATATTCATCGTGAAGTCCACCAGCTTGTTGACATTGATCCGAATTACGATGGCTCCCAGCGGGCGAAGATCCAGATTCTTTGTTTTTCGGATCGGGCATACCAAAAGTGTGGTACTGTCATTGATCCAGGAGGCTTTCCCATTGTTGGAAAAGGCAGTGTCATATAGCTTCTCTGCCTGTTTTTCCAAGAGTACGGTGGTGTCCGAGCCGACGGTATCAACCCGCAGGGAAGGCGAAATATATGTGACTGACAGGATGTATTTTCTCGTGTTCAGCGAGGTATAAATCTGATTCATGAGCTGCTGGCGGCAGGTATACTGTTCATATTCTGTGGCAGAGCGTTCCAGCTGTATAATATGGTTCTGCAGTGTTGTATCGGTGGAAAGCTGTGTTGTGATATTAAAAAGATTATGCATTTCATTTTCAATATTTTGCGTCGAGAGGGATAAGATTGACGCGGAATCCTGATAAAGCCGCTGATCATAAAGATTCAGGGAATAATCGAATAAAATAATGGCGGCAAAATAACCGATAAAGGCAGGTATCAGAAATAAAATCTGAATTTTCCAATGTAATTTCAGATTGCGGAACATGACCTTTATATGATGGATCACGAGAAAAAATGGTCTTAACAATTTTAGAGAAATCCTGTCTTTCATAAGAATAAAGCGCCTCCCACTGCAAGGAATGATCCGGTAATAAAATGACGAAATTCCGAAAGAATCCTTAAAAATAGATTATGTATATTTTCTGATTTGATTATACAACATATAGATATTCCGTAAAAGCAACTTTCCAAGGGGAATTGTGTAAAAAGCAGAGAAGTATGGTTAAAAAACAGAGGGAACCAGCCAAATACGACAAAGTGAATGATTTCAGTGCTATAATGTGCTCGTCAAAAAGCGGATTGTAACCGTGCGGATGTTCTATAGATCCGCATCGCGGATCAGAAAGAATGGAGGAGAAGAGATGAAGGTATGCTTTTATGGAAACACAGGACATTTTTTTACGGCATTTGTTGCAAAGGATCGACTGGAGGATATAGAATTTGCGGCATACTGCCCGGGCTATCAGGGGGAGGACATGGGACAGCTGCTACTCTTTGCAGGTCAAGCGGAAGGCAGGTATCCGGATGGATGGGAAATCCATGCACGTAACGGCGGAAAAAAGGAACCATGTATTATGAAGCGATATGAAAGCTTAGACACAATGCTGGATGAGGAAAAGCCGGATATCTTAATCGTGGATAACCGCTTTGCGGAACGCTATCCTGCGGAAATGAAGGCCGTTAAGCGCGGGATCCACGTCTATGCAGATAAGCCGATCGCTATGACAGAGCAGGAACTGGATGAATTATACAGGGGCGTGAAGGAAAAAGATCTGGTTTTCTGGGCAATGGACACAGTAAGATATGATGCCTGGTATTATACGGCAAAAAATCTGATCCAGGGAGGGGCAATCGGAAAGATCAGAATGGTCAATTGCCAGAAATCATATCGGCTTGGGAAACGTCTGGACTTTTATAGATACCGAAAATATTATGGAGGTACAATTCCCTGGGTCACCATTCATGCAATCGACATGATACGAATGGTAACAGGAAAAGAATTTCTGTCAGTCTATTCCCAGCAGTCCACCGCTGACAATGGGGGATATGGAGAGATGGAAATCATCACTACCTCCTGCTTTACGATGGAGGATGATATTCTGGCAACGAACACGACAGACTACTACCGTCCGGAAAATACACACTCCCACGATGATGACAGGATGCGTGTGGTCGGGACTGAAGGGATCTTAGAAGTGATAAGGCGGGACGGCGATCACGAGGTCCGTCTGATCAATCGGGAAAACAATGGAACGCAGCCTGTGAAGCAGGAAACACCTCCGTTTATATTTGAAGACTATGTTCATACGATCAGAGACTGCGGACAGCAGTTGTTAAATGTACAGGAATCTTTCAGAAATGCATATGTTGCGATCTGCGCACAGCGTTCGGCTGATGAGAAAAAGATAATTGAGTTGAAAAATGCAAAAAAATTGTATGATTAAATAATGGGTTACGAGAAAAAATAGCATATAAATTCTTTAAAAACTACTAATTTTTACACAATGATATCTGGTTTTCCCATTTTGCATATATCATTCTGCTGTTATACTTAGCTCAGATTAGAACATGTTCTTCCAATGTAAAAAACAGAAAGCGTACTGCATAAAAGCAGTAGAAAGGAAAAAAGCGTATGAAAAAGAGAAGAGTGATCGCATCCATATTGACAGGGGCAATTTTGGGAAGTTTTGTATTATCCGGTTGTTCAGGCGGACAGGAGGAACCAAAGGAAACAGAAAACGTGGCAGAATCACAGGAAGACACAGATAAGGAACCTGTTACATTACGGTTCGCATGGTGGGGGTCACAGGCAAGAAATGATCAGACACAGGAGGTTGTGGAGCTGTTTGAGAAAGAGTACCCATGGATTACGGTAGAGTGTGAGTTCGTAGGCTGGGATCAGTATTTTGATAATCTGTCCACACAGATCGCTGCAGGGGATATGCCGGATATTCTGCAGCATGATTACCGTTACCTGGAAACCTATGTCAATAAGAACCTGCTGCTGCCTTTAGATGAACACATTGGAAAAGAAATCGACCTTTCTAATGTAGACGAAAATTATCTGACAGAATAAGGACATCCTCTGGCTCATCCGGTTCTGTTCTCCTGAGAA
>CANTHI010000465.1 GCA_947653505.1 uncultured Eubacterium sp. | reverse complement strand
CACTCTCGAAGAAAAATCCGGCGTAACTTTATCAGATTATTTATTTACAGTTCCTTATCTTTTTCTCCGATCACACTACTCAAAAACACTCTTCTGTTGCTGTCAGAGTGATTCCAAGCTCGTCCAGCTGTTTTGCATCCACCGCTTCCGGAGCCTCTGACATCAGGTCCGAAGCATCCTTTACCTTTGGAAACGCGATCACGTCGCGAATGGAATCCGCATGTACCATGTGCATAATCATCCGGTCAAATCCATACGCAAGTCCTGCATGCGGCGGTACCCCGTACTGAAAAGCGCTTAACAGGAAGCCAAAATTCTCCCAGGCCTTTTCCTTCGTAAATCCAAGTACCTCGAACATTTTTTCCTGAATATCATTCCTGTGAATACGGACGGAACCTCCGCCCAGCTCCGTACCATTCAGTACAATATCATAAGCCTTCGCGCGTACCTCTCCGGGTGCCGTATCGATCTTCTCCCAGTCTTCTTCCATCGGCATCGTGAACGGATGATGCATCGCCATATACCGCTGCTCCTCGTCAGACCACTCTAATAATGGAAATTCTGTTACCCAGAGAAAATGGTACTGATTTTCGTCGATCAGCCCCAGCTCCCTGCCAAGCTCCAGACGGAGTGCGCCTAATACATTCCATACGATCTTATTCTGATCTGCCGCAAATAAAAGCAGATCTTCCGGCTGTGCTTCCATTTTCTGCGCAAGATCCGACAATTCCTGCTCTGACATAAATTTGGCAAAAGAGGATTTATACGTACCGTCTTCATTTACACACAGATAAGCGAGTCCTTTTGCCCCGTAGCCTTTTGCAAATTCCACCAGCCTGTCGATCTTTTTACGCGGCATCTTTCCCTGTCCTTTGACATTGATCCCGCGGACCGAGCCGCCCTGTTCCAGAGCGCCTGTAAAGACACCGAATCCACAGCCTGTCACTGTCTGGGAAACATCTTTTAACTCCATTCCAAAACGGGTGTCCGGCTTGTCGGTACCAAAACGGTCCATTGCTTCCTGCCACGGCATTCTAGGCAGCGGAAGCTGTATTTCCACGCCAACCGCTTCCTTAAATACATACTGCAGCAGACGCTCATTGACGTCCATAACATCTTCCTCGTCTACAAAAGAAAGTTCCATATCAATCTGTGTAAATTCCGGCTGGCGGTCTGCCCTGAGATCTTCGTCCCGGAAACACTTTGTAATCTGAATATAACGGTCATAGCCAGAACACATCAGAAGCTGTTTAAACAGCTGCGGTGACTGCGGCAGCGCGTAAAATTTCCCCGGATGCACACGGCTTGGCACGAGGTAATCTCTGGCCCCTTCCGGTGTTGACTTTTGCAGCATCGGTGTTTCGATCTCCAGAAAGCCTTCTTTTTCCATAAAATTGCGGATCAGAGAAGCAACCCTGCTGCGCATCATCAGATTCCGCTGCAGATCCGGTCTGCGCAGATCCAGATAACGGTATTTCAGCCGCAGCTCGTCCTTTGTCTGGCTGTCTGCTTCAATCGGAAACGGCGGCGTCTCAGACTCCGACAAAATCCGCAGACTTTGCGCGATCACTTCGATATCGCCGGTTTTCAGATGATCATTGACCGCGGCGCTGCGTTTTGCGACAGTGCCTGTGACTGCAATGACATATTCACTTCGCAGCTGTCCGGCTTTTGCAAAGCCTTCTGCCCCGACACTTTCCTCGTCAAACACAATCTGAAGCAGACCGGAGCGGTCTCTTAGATCTATAAAAATCAGGCTGCCCAGATTTCTCCTTTTTTGTACCCATCCCATTACAGTTACTGTTTCCTGTATGTTCTGGTTCGATACTTCTGCACACCTGTGGGTTCTGTGCAGTCCCTGCATGGATTCTCCCATGATGATTCCTCCTCTTTTCCCGTTCATTTAACCATTATTTTTTCTGTCTGCCAATTGTCATACATACCAGTTCCAGAACCATCGGTACGCAGGCATAACCCGCGCTGACCCTGCCGCCCTGGGCAAGTACATAGCACGCCCCGATGATCGTCAGTATTGCAAATAAAATCGTAAAGAAACCAGCTATTTTTTTCATCATATTCCCTCCCTGTCCGGACACATTCCCGCAGCGCATTTTCCCATACATACTGCCAGAAATGCTTTCATTTAACGGTTAAAAAACTCTGTAATTTCCTCATAGCCTTCTTTCATCAGCTGCTCTTTCTGGAACTTTTTGTTTTTATTCATACGCACCACAAGTACCTGCTGCCCCTGCTGTCTGGCCTCCTGCGCCTTTGCGATGACCTCTGCCAGTTTTTCTCCCGGATATCCTTTTTCGATGAGATATGCTGTTTTTTTCGGCTGCTGCGGGATCTGGAATCCGCTTTCCATTAGGAGCAGGATAATCCGCTCAAATCCAATGGAAAATCCACATGCTGGCACATCTTTTCCGGTAAAATTACCGATCATTTTATCATAGCGGCCACCTCCGCCGCAGCTGCCGCCAAACTCCGGCATGGCAATCTCAAAAATCGTGCCCGTATAATAAGACATCCCGCGCACCAGCGTCGGGTCAAATACCAGCTCAAACTCCGCAGTCCTGCAGGCATTGACACTGGCGGAGATTTCTCTCATACTTTTCACAACATCCTCCTCCAGATAGTCCCCAAGCACTCCGGCCAGATAACCAATGCCGTCTTCCGCCGCAAACACCTCCTGGAACAGACTGATATATTTGCGCACCGCCTCATCAGAAAATCCTTCCTGACGCAGCCCTTCTTCGACGCCTTCCACCCCGATCTTATCTATTTTATCTAAAATAATAAATACGGTATCATAAGATTCCTGCAAAAATCCGCTGTAAGCCGCCATCGCTTTTAGAATACGGCGTTCGTTAATCCGGATCTCAAACTTTTTAAATCCCAGCCTGCCAAGCGTCGTCGTGGTCGCCAGAATCAGCTCGATCTCAGCCAGATTCGAAGGCTCCCCCAGTATATCGATATCGCACTGCATAAACTGGCGGTAACGCCCTCTCTGCGGCCGGTCCGCACGCCATACATTTCCCATCTGAAGTGCCTTAAACGGAGACGGCAGGTCGTTTGCATGATTGGCATAATAACGCGCAAGCGGTACTGTCAGGTCATACCGCATTCCAAAATCTGCCAGATCGCTTTCCGAACGGGCTGTTTCCAGATTCAGCTTTTCCCCGCGCTTCATCACTTTAAATATCAGCTTTTCATTTTCCCCGCCCTGCTTATTGGACAGATTCGCTATATTTTCCATACACGGTGTCTCAATCGGAGTAAATCCAAAGCTGCGGTATGTGTCGCGGATAACGCTCTGGACGTAATCCCGTATCTGCATCTCTGCCGGCAAAATATCTTTCATGCCATTGACTGGCTTTTTCACTAAAGACATGATTGTTCCTCCCTGCTGTTGTATCTGTGTGGATGGCTGCAAAATTATGTGTGCAGCAATATTCCATTCTAAGTATTCATTATATTTTGTGTGGCCGAAAAGTCAAGTGTATTCGGGGCGATATT
>CANTHI010000464.1 GCA_947653505.1 uncultured Eubacterium sp. | reverse complement strand
ATTATATGCAAGAAAAATACCATTTTGTTTCTGAATCCGCTTATGCAGCATTATCAGGCAGATACGCCATTTTTAGACTGGACCGAAGATGCTTTGTCGGCGCTGTACTTTGCATTGGAAGAATATTTTGATCCGAAAGTATTAAATCTGGGGAAGGATGCGACTCTGTATATTTTCAGTCCGGCACTATATAATTATGCAAGATATATGATGCTGGAGGAAGGTAAAGATTATGACCATAAAACGAAAATTGAATCGGATATTTATGCGAACAGGGCATTAGGAATACCAAACTTATCAGTATCCTACAATCAGGAAAAGTATTATATGTTTTTACTGGGAAAAGACGGACAGGAAGATGAAAACAGCAATCCGATGGCGGAAAGCAGTATTGAAAACCTTAGGAAATATTATCTGCCATTAGCAGTTTATACTTCCAGACTGAATAAGCGGATTCAGAAACAAAATGGTATTTTTCTTGCATATAATATATTTACCCCATCTAAAAATGTGAGCGGCAGTTATGATTATATGTCATTAGAGAATATTCAGAAAAAATATCTGGAAATGGATGATTCTGCCAGCCCGTTTTTATACAGGATTAACATAGAAGAGTCAGGCAGGAAAGGGATCGCTTCCTGGGTAAAAGCATTTGGTATGTCAAAAGAAAAATGTTATCCTGAGTTAAGCAGTATAGGTGAACGTGTCAGCCGCCCGTAACAGGGCGGCTGTTATCGTTAGGAACTAAATATTTACAGTTCCTTGAAAATTGTTTCTTATCCGCATGAATCTACAGAAAAGACAGGCTCATAAGTGTAAAATCATATGCATCATTTTGCGGTTGAGGGGAGAATGGAAAAATATGCATAGAATCAAAGATTATTATGGATGGGACAATTTGGAAAACTGGAAAACGGCGGTAGATCATGGCGCTGTAAAAATAAGAAAAGAGCAGTATCAGGCAGATGATAAAATATTATATCAGGCAATCCGTATGCTGCTGATCAATTGTCTGCCGGTATCGCTGATCTGCAGAGATTTGGGACAGGATGGATTAGAACTGATCATAACTCCGCTATGGAATGGAATTTTTGCATTTATTTATGATAAAAGGAAAATCCTGTATGGCAATCAGAGAATTGTATTTTCCCAGATGAAACAGGAAGAGCAGAAGCAGATTCTGAGAGCAAATATTTCCACAATATGGATAAAAGAATAAAATACCCGCTTGACAAAGGATGACTATCATGATAGTATACTAGTGAAAACACTATTGCAATAGTCATTTTCCGAGGAGGTAAAGTTATGGAACTGAAATTGTTTGATTCTGAGTTAAAGGTCATGGATACGTTATGGAAAGCCGGCGGGGATCTGCCTGCGGGGCAGATTGCAAAGGTTTTGCAGGAGGAAACCGGCTGGAACCGTAATACGACGTATACGGTGATCAAAAAGTGTATTGCAAAAGGCGCGATCGAGCGCAGGGATCCAAAGTTCCAGTGTCATGCGCTGATTACAAGAAAACAGGTGCAGAGTTTTGAAACAGGAGAGCTGATCGACAAAATGTTTGACGGCTCCAGACAAAAATTTTTTGCGGCTTTTTTATCAGACGGTGAACTGACGCAGGAAGAAATAACGCAGCTCAAAGAGATGGTTTCCGGACTGGAACAGTGAGGATGGATGTATGAGATTGTTGGAAATGAGTATTTCTGCGGGTGTACTGATCGTGCTGCTGGCGCTGTTACGCAGAGGGCGGTTCTGGAATCTGCCAAAGCGGATGGTTTACCTGCTATGGATGGTAGTGCTGGCAAGGCTGCTGCTGCCGGGCAGTCTGCCAATGCGCAAAGGCATCGCGGCTCTGGTCCATGTCCTGCTGCAGCGGCTGTGCAGTATGCATACGCATATGGCAGGACAGAAAGCGGCTGCCCGTATCGTGTCAGAAGCGGCTTCTTCTGGCGTGGCAGGGCAGGCGGAAAATGGTCTGCCAGAAGTAGTCTGTCTGATCTGGCTGGCAGGGATGGCGGGAGTCTTTCTTTATTTTGCATACAATTATAGAAAAGAGCGCCGGCTGCTGGCACAGGCGCTTCCGCTGGAAAGTGTGTTATCGTGTGCAGGAGCGCTGGAACCGGATGGAAAACTGTCATCTGAGGGGCTGCCTTTGTCTGCAGGAGCAGGGCTGACGGAAGCGTATCAGGCTGCCCTGCGGCTGGCAGGAATACGCAGGAAAAAATCCGTGCGGATACTTGTTCATGACAGGATTGTGTCTCCGCTTGTCTATGGAACAATCAGACAGCGCATTGTGATGCCAAAAAGTATGCTTTTCATGAAACAGTCACAGATGCAGTATATTCTGGTCCATGAGATGGTCCATATCAGACGTCATGATAATTTGTGGAAACTGTTGTCTGCAGCGGCGGTCTGTGTCCACTGGTTTAATCCGGCGGTGTGGCTGATGTATATACTGTTTGCAAGAGATCTGGAATTGTCCTGTGACGAACAGGTGCTGTCCGTACACGGCAGCCGGGGCAGGCAGGAATATGCACTGACACTTTTAACACTCGTACAGAATCAGAAGAAAACAGCGTTGTTTTGCAGTGGATTTTTGGAAAATCAGGTAAAAGAAAGGATTGTGGCTATTATGAAATACAAAAAATTAACAGGAGCCGGTTTTTTATGTGCAGTGATGCTTTTTGCGGGAGCAACTTCTGTGTTTGCGACGAATGAGCAGACGGAATACAAAAAAGATAGCAGTGCACAGGCACAGGATGCGCAGCTTAAGGCGCAGCAGAAGGATCAAATACCGGTCAGTTATTCAATTGTGACAGATAAAGACGGGAAGAATGTCATTGAAAAAAGAGGCAGCGGGGAAGTCAAAAAGGAGAACGATGATGTGATCTTTGTGAGCCTGCAGGAAACAGAAGCTACGGATGTAAATGTGCAGGATGCAGAAGCATCGGATTCAGAAGAACTCCTGGTAACGTTCGATCAGGCGGTAAACGCGGAAGATATCCAGGAAAATGTGAAAGTGGAAGAAGTACTGGATCCGAAGGAGCTTGAAGATGACGGGACGTATTTATATGAGACGGATCAGAACCAGGAGGAAGGTAAATCTTATAAATATTATCTTGTCCGGAACAAACTGGAGGAAAACGGCACGGATAGCGATGATCAGAAACCGGTTCCATGTGACGTTTCGTTTACGACCGATGATGATATAGTAGTGGATGAGCTCCGGGATTTTGAAATACCGGAATCAGCAGAGTAACCCAAAAGGCCTGGCTGGCTGACTGACCAGATACCTGCCGGATCGCGGGAAACGATCTGGCAGGTATTTTTATTTTTCATCCGTGTTTTTATTTTGAAACAGCTTTCTATGTGCCTGATTTTTGAGAAGAAATGAGCACAGGATATCGTACGGTTAATGGCAGATGCTGAAGAATTTTCATAATTTTTAAATATACTATATAAAAAATACATGAAAAAACAAATAAAACTGGTAAATCCGTACGATATCCTGTGCTCATTTCTTCTCAAAAATCAGGCACATAGAAAGC
>CANTHI010000463.1 GCA_947653505.1 uncultured Eubacterium sp. | reverse complement strand
AACGATCGGTTCAGATGTCTCATTTGTAACTGTAGCCCTGATACCTGCTACTTCCAGCTTAATCGTACTCTTAACAGCGCCAGCTTTAAATACAAGTTCAATGCTTGCATTCAGCATTACTGCTACAGGTACTTCTGTAGTAAATACAGACTCAGCTGCTGCTACACCAAATGTTACAGGAATTAATGCTGCACCTTCAGCTACTGTACCTTTGATGTTAATTACAGATTTTGCTGTTACCTCAACAGCGCCAACTGTGCCACCATTTACCTGAAGATCAAACGCGCCATCTGCTGCGCTGTATGTAATCTTCTTAATAGATGCGCCTTTCTCAGCAATCACTCTTGCTTTTTTAGCCAGAACAGATATTGTGTTGCCAACTGCTCTTTCAGTCCATGTCTCAGATTTGATGTTTTTAATGGTAATGCTCTTGAATGTACCGCTGTTATCAACATCAGACAACGGAGCGTCAACAATCAGATCAACGCTTGAATAAGCTTTCTGAGCAATTTCAAATTTTTCAGCAGTTGTCGGATTGATTGTGATCTTTGTAATGTTCGTATTATTCAGTGCTGCGTCCAGTTCCGCCTGTGTCTTTACTTCTGCATCTGTCTGGGTAGGCGTTACAACCTGTGAATCAGCTACTACCTTAACTCTGCATCTGAGAGTCTTTGTGTTATTCGCTTTTCTCTTAGATGTCTTAAGATGAACTCTGATCGTAGCTCTTCCTTCGCTCTTACCTTTGATCATAACTGAGCTTGTCGTCTTGCCATATACTGTAGCAATTGGCTTGTCAGTTGTTTCGACCTTTTTGATTTTCCAGCTTATTTTGTTGTTCTTCAGCGTCATCTTATATTTCTGATTTACTTTTAATGTTTTAAAAGTAGTCTTCAGTGAAACATAAGGCGCTGCTGCGGATGCAGTCACTGGATTGGCAGCTGGTAAGAATGAGCATGCCATAGCGATTGACAACGAAACCGCAAATACCTTTTTAATGAGATTTTTCTTCATCATCATCCTCCTCACATTTTTACCCTGACCAGGGCATTTTTAATCGTTGCATTCTTATTATACTCTCTTTCAAAAATTATTACAACATTTTTTTGTATTTTTTACACATTTTTCTGTATTTAAATAAAAACAATTCCAGTTTCTTGCAGCCTCCGTCTGTATTATTTCTGATTGGCTGGCTCGATATTGATGGTCTTACCTTTGATCTTTGCCTTTGACATCGCTTTTAATACTTCTTTGCCGTATTCGCGCGGCACCTCGACAAAGGTATATTTGTCATACATATCGATGGCGCCTACGAGATCGCCGGATATGCCTGCTTCGCCTGCGATCGCGCCGAGTATGTCGCCTGGACGGACCCGCTGGTTTTTGCCGATATTAATAAACAGACGTACCATGCCTTCCTCTGCTCCGGTATCGCCAAATTCAAAGAAATCATCGGCTGCACGGTCATTTTCTTCGTATCCGTACAGTGCCTGACGCAGAAATGCTGCCGCAATGTCCATTGCCGTATAATCGGCTTCGTTGATCTTGTCCTCGATCAGATCCAGCATACGGGACAGATCGTATTCTTCCATAATATGCTCCAGCTGTTCCATGATCTTCTCCGTCTTGATGACGGTCACATCATCCATTGATGGCAGCTTGCGGGCCAGTATTTTGGTTTTGCAATAGCGTTCGATTTCTTTGAGCTTGTAGACTTCTTTTCCTTTTACAAAGGTAAATGCCATACCGGTGCGTCCTGCCCGCCCGGTACGTCCAATACGGTGTACATAGTACTCATCATCCTGCGGGAGATCGTAGTTGAATACCGCTTCCACATCGTCTACGTCGATTCCTCTTGCGGCAACGTCTGTTGCGATCAGAATCTCCGTCTTGCCAGTCCGGAAATTTTTCATGACCCGGTCACGCTGGGCCTGCTTCATATCCCCATGCAGCCCTTCTGCAAAATAGCCGCGGTCTGAAAGCTCTTTGGTCAGCTCGTCCACGCAGCGCTTTGTATTGCAAAAAATCAGCGACAGCTTGGGATTATAGTAATCAAGCAGCCGCGTCAGCATGTCTACTTTATCACGGCGTTTTGCATCGTAATAATACTGTTCAATGCTTGGCACGGTCAGCTCTTTTTTTACGATTTTGATCGTAACCGCGTCATGCTGGTATTTTCTCGTAATCTCCAGGATCGGCTTTGGCATCGTCGCAGAAAAAAGTACGGTCTGATGTTCTCCCGGAATATATTCCAGAATCGTCTCGATATCTTCCCGGAATCCCATATCCAGCATTTCGTCCGCTTCGTCCAGTATGACAGTTTCGACCTGTTCACACCGGATCGTCTTTCTGCGCAGATGATCCATGATACGTCCCGGTGTGCCTACGATAATCTGGCAGCCGCCTTTCAGGGAACGAATCTGCTTTGTAATCTCCTGCCCGCCATACACCGGCAGTACTTTAATGCCATGCATATATTTGCTTAATTTACGTAATTCATCTGCCACCTGGATGGCCAGCTCTCTGGTCGGAGACAAAATCATTGCCTGTGTTTTTTTGCAGGACGGATCTACTTTCTGCAGGACAGGGATACCAAATGCAGCCGTCTTACCAGTTCCGGTCTGGGCCTGTCCAATCACGTCCTTTCCTTCCATTAAGATAGGGATTGCTTTTGTCTGAATCGGCGTCGCCTCCTCGAATCCCATTTCTTTTATCCCGCGCATAATTGCCGGAATCAGTTCTAATTCATCAAATTTCATGTCTGCTCCTTTTATTTGTTGACTGCAACGTGTTCCATCATAGCAAACAATCCAGAAAATGTCAAATACGGATATGATTTTTTTCCAATATTTTTTTCAGGTCTCCCTGCCGGATCAGCTGCTCTTTTTGTGCATGGCTCATTTTTTTAATCGCCGCTTCCCGTTTCATGGCATCTGACTTTGTATCTGATAGTTCCAGATAGCGCAGCTCTACCGGTCCCCGGCCGCGTGTGAATCTGGCTCCTGTTCCGTTGTTATGCGCCCTGAGCCTTTTTTCAATGCAGGTGGTCCACCCGGTATACAGTCTGCCATCCCGGCATTCTATGATGTATGTATAATTGCGGGATACTTCCTGGGATCCCATATCTACAGACTCTGACTCTGTATCTGTATACTGCTCCAAATCGTCACCGGCTCCTTTCATTATGTAAGGAGCCTGAAACAGCCGTGCGGATCCATCGTGCCTGATCTGTCCGTCCGTCTGTATAGGCTCCTGTTTTCATGTCTATGCAATCGACCAGTCTGTGTACCGTGCTAATTCCGGTACACCTGCGTATTCCGCTCACAGTTTCTTACTTTGTATTTCAGCCGGCGTTCTCTGCCTGTATTCGTTTTATAATATAAAACTGGTCGTTACCTTAGTATTATATGCGTCTGCTCCGGCTGTGACAATGTTTTTACTGCATAAACTGCATCGGATTGACTGGTTCTTTATCTTTTAACAGCTCAAAATACAGATTACTGCCTTCTAACTGACATAATATTGTGTGTGTCTATGCTGTACCACTGAATTCTTCCAT
>CANTHI010000462.1 GCA_947653505.1 uncultured Eubacterium sp. | reverse complement strand
CATCGGCAATCTGCCCACTCTCCTGATTCTGCTCGTTTTCTTTCGTATCTTTCACGCTTTAACGTATGCTGAAATTCCTCTACATCTTTCGCCAGTTCTCCACTTAACGCAAGCAGGCAGATCAGGTTCGGAACTGCCATTAAGGCATTGGCAATATCTGAAAATTTCCATGCAATCGACAGCGTTGTCGTTGCACCGATAAAGGCTACTCCGGAAAAGATTACACGGTAAATCATATTGTATTTATGCGTGCCTGCCAGATACTCCAGCGCCTTTTCCCCATGATATTCCCATCCGAGAATCGTCGAAAATGCAAACAGCGCAATCCCGATTGTAACCATCCAGCCGCCTGCCGGACCGAGTACTGTCTTAAATGCTTCAATCGTCAGTTCTGAACCTTCGATCGCATTTCCAGCCGCATCCGTCATGCCGAGCACACCAGAGGAAGCAATGCAAAGCCCGGTGATCGTACACACGACAATCGTATCCCAGAATGTGCCTGTCATATTTATGTATCCCTGGCGGACCGGATTGTTCGTCGTCGCAGACGCGGCAGTAATTGCTGCCGAACCCATACCCGCTTCGTTCGAAAATACGCCTCTGGCAATCCCGTAACGCATCCCGCTCATCATTGACGCCACAATCGTACCGCCGACACCTCCTGCTACCGCCCTGACAGAAAATGCCATATGGAAAATCTCTGCCACACCAGCCGGTACATTTTGGATATTTCCGATAATGACAATCAGACCTCCGATCACATAAAAAATTGCCATGCATGGAACAATGACCGAAGACAGCTTTGAGATAGACTTAATCCCGCCTACAATAATACCGAGTGAAAGAATCGTAACGATCAGACCTGTCACCCACGTCGGAACTTCAAACGTGTTATTCATGGCATCGGAAATAGAATTTGCCTGTGTCAGATTCCCAATTCCAAACGAAGCAATGACTGCAAATAATGCAAACAGCCATCCAAGCGCCGCACCGAATGTCTTATTAGGAAACGCTTTTTTCATTGTATACATCGGGCCTCCGGACATCTCGCCCTGTGCATTGACTTCCCTGTATTTAATTGCCAGCATACACTCGCTGAATTTGGACGTCAGTCCGAAACAGGCAGAGATCCACATCCATACAAGTGCGCCCGCACCGCCGGATACCATTGCCGTCGCCACACCTACGATATTTCCTGTCCCAATCGTCGCCGCAAGAGCGGTCGTCAGAGCCGCAAACGGCGATACATCTCCTGCCCCGTGCTTTGTTCTGGATTCTTTGCTTAAGGTCATCCTGACCGCATAAGGAAGATTTCTCCATGTCAGAAATTTTAACCGGAACGTAAGAAAGATTCCCGTTCCTACCAGAAGCACGAGCATTACCGGACCCCATACAAAATCATCCACAACTTTCAATATTTCTTCCAGATTTTCCATAACTTCCTGCCCCTTTCTTATCTTTTGACAGCCCCTTGACAGCCCCTGCTTTTTCATCATATGCACATTCCGTCAGAATATGCCCGGATATCATTCTGAAACGGGACAACGCCAGCGCGCTGTCCCGTCCCTGAGATCAAATCACTTTATTATTTTACCATAAAAGAGCAAAATGTCAATTATTACTGCAATTTTGTATTCCATTTTATTGTGATTCATGCTATACTACTTTAGATTCGGCCCATTTTGCAGTATATCTGATGAAAGCGGGACCGGATCAGCCAGCAGATCATCTGCTGCAAAAAACGCCAGTATCTGGCAGATTGGAGTTTTCTTTATGAATGTATCATCTATTTTGATTATGGCCGCTATCCTGTGCTATCTCGGATTGATGCTTGTGATCGGCTTTCACTTTTCCAAAACAAATACGTCCACGGATGATTTTTATCTGGGCGGACGCAAGCTCGGGCCGTTTGTAACAGCGATGAGCGCTGAGGCCAGTGATATGTCCAGCTGGCTGCTGATGGGCCTGCCCGGCGTCGCCTATCTGTCCGGCATCTGTGACGCCGCGTGGACAGCTATTGGTCTGGCACTTGGAACGTGGCTGAACTGGTTATTTATTTCTAAAAAAATCCGGCGCTACAGCCAGCAGCTTGGCGCAATTACCATTCCGGATTTCTTTTCCAAAAGGTATCACGACAAAAATATGCTCAACTGTATCGCCGCGGTTGTCATCGTCGTATTTTTCATCCCTTATACGGCCAGCGGATTCGCTGCCTGCGGAAAGCTGTTTTCCACGCTCTTTGGCGTAGACTACATGGCAGCCATGATCATCTGTGCCATTATTATTGTCGCTTATACGGCGCTTGGCGGCTTTCTGGCAGCCTCTACGACCGATCTGATTCAGAGTATCGTTATGACCATCGCGCTGATTACAGTTGTATTTTACAGCGGACATATGGCCGGCGGATTTGACGCCGTATTGGAAAATGCCAAAGCGCTTCCTGGCTATTTATCACTGACCCATACATACGATCTTACGGCAGATGCCGCAAAGCCTTATGGCATCATTACCATCTGTTCCATGCTGGCATGGGGACTCGGTTATTTTGGCATGCCGCATGTCCTGCTTCGTTTTATGGCTATCGAAGATGAACATAAATTAACGACCTCCCGCCGGATTGCTACCGTATGGGTCGTAATCTCAATGGCAGTTGCTATTTTTATCGGCGTATGCGGCCTTGCGGTCAGCAAAGCCGGATGGATTGATACGCTTTCCGGCAGCGATTCTGAAACGATTATCGTAAAGATCGCTGACCTGCTGAGCTCCCAGGGCGCTGCTGCCGCCATTCTGGCCGGCATCATACTGGCTGGTATACTGGCCGCTACGATGTCTACCGCAGACAGCCAGCTGCTGGCAGCCTCCTCCAGTGTATCCCAGAACCTGCTACGTGATACCTTCGGTATGAACCTCAGTGAAAAAACTGCCCTGATCACCGCACGCGTCACCGTTCTGATTATCAGCATCATAGCCGTCTTTCTCGCAAGGGATCCGTCCAGCAGTGTATTTGGCATCGTGAGCTTTGCATGGGCCGGCTTTGGCGCTGCGTTTGGTCCGGTCATGTTGTGTGCCCTGTTCTGGAAACGCAGCAATAAATACGGCGCGTTTGCAAGTATGTTAAGCGGCGGTATTATGATCTTCGTATGGAAATATCTCGTACGGCCAATGGGCGGCGCGCTGGATATCTATGAGCTCCTGCCGGCATTTTTAATTGCGCTTGCCTGCAACATTGTGGTATCCCTGCTGACGGAAAGACCGGATGCTTCGATGGAAGCTGAGTTTGACAGGGCTGTTGGATAGCGTATTGGCTGTCCCCCATATGCTGAACTTAAGAGCCACAGATCAAATACAACAATTTATATAAAAATGTTACCTTTTGGCTGCGCGGACGCCGGATGAGGGAACCGGCCCTGTTTCATTGTTCCGGTTTCCAGAATGTAAGAAGCTCTAAATATTCTGCATTTACGCTGTGGTACCGGACGGGCGCGGCACCTACTTCGCTTCCGGCGTACCGCCAGCAGCTAAAGGTGCCGCTTCGGCTTCGCCGCCTGTGTATTGGG
>CANTHI010000461.1 GCA_947653505.1 uncultured Eubacterium sp. | reverse complement strand
GAAAAACTGCCAGACAGCAACTTTTGCGCTTTTCACAAAGTTAGTGCGTATGGGGTCTGCCCCCCCCTGGGCCGTGAATAGTAACCAACTTATTATAATAAACCACACATTGATATTCTATAGGCTTTACACTGTTTCTTTCATCTGCTATAATGATCCCGTCGATTTATAATTGTACAAATTATTTCACAGTTCTTAGAGCGTGTTGGAAAAATTCAATGGAAGAGAAATCATTTAAGAGATATATCATTTTGTGGCTGAGCCAGAGCGTATCAGGGCTTGGAAGCTCCATGACGGGGTTTGCGCTTGCTTTGTGGGCGTATGAACAGAGCCATAAAGCAATGTCCGTTTCACTGATATCCTTTTGTAATTATGTACCGTATGTGTTTTTCAGCCTGTTTGCCGGCAATTTTACAGACAGGCATAAGAAGAAAACAATCATGCTGGTTTCAGACAGCATTGCGGCGGCTGGCTCAATGGCAGCATTGGCATTTTTGTCTGCGGGATGTCTGGAAGTATGGAATATTTATGTCATAAATGCGGTGGCTGGTATAACGAATGCTTTTCAGCAGCCTGCGTCTGCAGTAGCAATAGGGAGGCTTGTACCAGAGGAAAAGATTTCAAATGTGAGTGGAATGAATTCTTTTTCCCATAACCTTATCGTGGTATTCAGCCCCATGATGGCGGCTTTTTTGTTTGCGGCAGGCGGGCTTCCGGTTATCCTGCTGATAGATCTGGCAAGCTTTGTCCTTGCATTTTGTGTACTGCTGTTTTTTATTACCATTCCGGAACAGGTACAGGATCATACATCCCGTTCCGCTTTTGCAGGGATCGCGGAGGGATTTGCTTTTCTGAAAAAGGAAAAAGGTATATTATACATCATGCTTACGATGGCGCTGATCAATTTCTGTTCAAGGCTGACTTATGAGAATATTTTATCACCAATGATTCTGGCAAGAAGTTCCGGAGACAGTATCGTACCTGGACGGTAAATGCCTGTATGGGTATCGGTGGGATTGCCGGGGGAATGATTGTTTCCATGAAAAAGGAAAGCAGACATAAAGCTGCGGCAATTTATATTTCGATGGCAGTGTCTTTTTTGGCCGGGGATCTGATTATGGCAGTGGGGAACAATGTATACTGGTGGTCGGCTGCCGCGCTTGCTGCCAGTCTGCCGATTCCTTTTGTTATGGCAAACCAGAATGCGATACTGTACCGTATGATTCCTGCTGCCATGCAGGGAAGGGTGTTTGCGGTCAGGAATGCAGTACAGTACAGCACGATTCCGGCTGGTATTATACTTGGAGGCTGTCTGGCAGATGATGTCTTTGAGCCTTTTATGGTTTCCGGGAACAGGCTGGCAGGGATGCTGGGAATGATCGTAGGGAATGGCGCCGGAAGCGGTATGGCAGTAATGTTCCTATGTACTGGTATATGCGGCTTTGTAGTGAGCCTGGTATCCTGTTTCAACCGGGACATCAGGAAATTAAACGGATATGGGATGCAACAGATTTCATGACGCGTATGAGAGTTTTTACCACGGCTTTCTGGCTGCTATTTTATCAGGAATGAAAGGGTCTCTGATAAAATCCAACCGGGAAGGCGGAAGCGGCAGGAGTGATTTATATATCCGCCCGGTGAAGCGCAGAAAAAATTTGATAACATAGAAAGAAGGAGCGTTTGCCGTGATCAAAATATTTTTGGTAGAGGATGAGATTATCATCCGGGAAGCGATTCATAAAATGATTCCCTGGGAAAGCTATGGGTTTGAGTTTGCCGGAGAGGCAAAGGACGGGGAGATGGCGCTGCCGGCGATCCGCAGTATCCGGCCGGATGTGCTTATTACAGATATTAAAATGCCGTTTATGGACGGCCTTGCCCTGAGCAGGCTGGTGCTAAAGGAGCTGCCGGATACGAAGATTATTATTGTCAGCGGCTATGATGATTTTGAATATGCCAGACAGGCGATATCACTTGGCGTTGAGCAGTATTTATTAAAGCCGGTCACAAAGTCGGCGTTTATCGAAGTGCTGGAAAAGATACGTGAAAAATATGAAAAGGAAGTCGAGCAGAAGGACTATATCGAAAAATTTCAAAAGGATATCCGGGAGTATGAGAAAAATACGCGCAGGGATTTTTTTGAAATGCTTGTATCCGGCAAGACGGAGCTGACAGAGATTTATGAACAGGCCGGACAGCTCCAGATCGATATTTTAGCGGAGTGCTATAATCTGATTTTATTTTCGGTAGTGTCGGCGGAAAAACAGAGGGAGATTGTGGATACCTATACGCCGGAAATGGGAAACCTGTTAACAAGGATCGATATTCAGATACAGAATGATGAAAACTACCTGCTGTTCCGCAACCAGATGTTCAGCTATGCGGTACTTGTCAAGGCTCCGAGAGAGCTGATCGCACAGCGTACGGAAAGCTGTATGGAACTGCTGACACAGATGTTTGGGCAGGAAAAGGACCGGATTGACTGGTTTATCTGTCATGCGGAGCCGGTGGACCGTCTGAGTCTGCTGCCGGAATGCTATAAAAAAGCGATGAAGACATTTGCGCTGCGGTATGTAGGATATTCCCATGTGATATCACAGGAAGAGCCGGATATGCGCACCGGACACGCGGATGTGGATCTGCGTTCGATTAATACGGACGCGGTAAATCCGGATATTATCCGCAACTTTTTATGCCAGGCTCTGCCGGAGGACGTGGAAAGCTTTGTCAGCAATTATTTTCATCTGATCGGGGAAGACGCGCTGCGTTCCCAGATGTTCCGGCAGTATCTTGTGCTGAACGTATATTTTTGTGTCGTTTCGTTTGTGCAGGGGCTGGGGATTGATAAGCTGCGGTTTCAGGAAGAGGTGCCGGACATTCAGGTGGAACATCCGGACAGTCTGGAGCAGGTGCGCGCAGACCTTGTCACGATGCTGTCCCGTGCGATTCAGATGCGGGAGGAGAGCACAAGAGGACGGTATCAGACGATGATTCAGACGGCGGTGCAGTTTATGGAGGAAAACTATGCGGACGAGTCATTGAATCTGAACAAGGTAGCCTGCGCTGCCAATGTGAGTGCGAACCATTTCAGCGCCCTGTTTTCACAGGAGATGAAGCAGACGTTTATCGAATACCTGACCGGACTGCGGATGCGCAGGGCAAAGGAGCTTTTACGCTGTACGGACAAGCGTTCCGGAGAGATTGCGCTGGAGGTCGGGTACAAGGATGCGCATTATTTCAGCTTTTTATTTAAAAAGACGCAGGGATGCACGCCGAGCGGATACCGCAGCCAGAGCAGGCAGGCCAGAACGGAGGCGGGTGAGGTGAGGACTTAAGAGGGAAATGCAGCAATTTATATATAACATGTTACATTTTGGCTATGCGGACGCCGGATGGGAGTCGTTGGCTTTCACAATCTGGTACAGGTTTGCCGGACGTTCAAAAAACAGCCGCCAACAGTTGTATGTACCTCTTTAGAAAGCCAGCTGGATGAGGGAACCGGCCCTGTTTCATTGTGACTTTGGAAGAATGTTAGAAGCTCTTAGTATTCTGCAAGGT
>CANTHI010000460.1 GCA_947653505.1 uncultured Eubacterium sp. | reverse complement strand
AAAGATTATCACAAACTGTTCTCAGAAAAGTAACAAATTTGAGATAATCTTTTTTTATGATATTTTCATCAAAGCAAATCCGGTCATATTCAAATGAAATCTGATTCAGATCGGAAAGCAGAATATAACGGCAGTGTAGAAAGGCAGGTATCTTAGAATGGATGGTATTTTACAAACAGAAAATCTGAAAAAATATTATGGCGTACAGCCCAATATAACGAAAGCGTTGGATGGGATAAGCCTGACGGTACAGCGGGGAGAGTTTGTTTCGATTATAGGGACGAGCGGGAGTGGGAAGTCTACGCTTTTGAATATGCTGGGCGGGCTGGATGTGCCGACGTCCGGAAGCGTCAGAATCAGAGGAAAAGAAATTGCAAAGATGAATGATGAGCAGCTTACGATATTCCGCAGGAGAAATATTGGATTTGTTTTTCAGAATTATAATCTGGTGCCGGTTTTAAATGTCTTTCAGAATATTGTGTTGCCAGTTGAACTGGATGGCAATAAAGTGGACAGGGAATATACAGATAAGATTATCCATATGCTGCATCTGGAAGAAAAGCTGGAAAATCTGCCAGACAATCTTTCTGGCGGGCAGCAGCAAAGGGTAGCAATTGCGAGAGCGCTGGCGGGGAAGCCGGCAATCATACTGGCGGATGAGCCGACAGGGAATCTGGACTCCCGGACATCCATTGAGGTGATGCAGCTGCTAAAGATGACAAGTACACAATTTGGGCAGACATTAATCATGATTACGCATAATCCCCAGATTGCACAGATTGCAGACCGGATGATACGCATTGAAGATGGAAAAATTGCCGGATAAAAGTATGGAAAAGGATTAGGAAAAGGAGCCGGAGAAGATGAAATTATTGGAAAACAACAACCGGAAATTTATAAAGATGCTTTCCGGAAACTGTCTCAGAGCAAACAAAGGGCGCAATCGGATTGCGATTCTGGCGATTGTACTGACCGCCATTTTGTTTATGGCGCTGACGACAGTACTGGAGGGTGTACAGCTTACAGAGAAAAATCAGAAACTAAAGCAGGCAGGAACAAAGCTTATGGTATCCATAAAAAATCTGACTGCAGAAGAAGCAGAACGGGTCGCGGCTGCGCCGGAGCTTACGATATCCGCAGTAGAACGGTATGCGGTAACTGTGATCAATCCACAGTTTAGTCATATGCAGGCGATTGGAGGCTGGGTAGACGAAACGTCGGCGAAGTACAGTTTTATGGAACTGGAGGAGGGGCGTTATCCACAGAAGGATGACGAGGTTGCGTGTGATACTGAGATCCTGCGGCTGCTGGGGCTGCCGGCTGAAACGGGAATTACTTTTGTGATGCAGTATATGGCAGGAAACGTGGAATTGGAAAGGCAGATGACAGTCTGCGGGTTCTGGAAAGGGATGAAATATGAGCAGAGGGCGTCACTGCTTGTTTCGGAGTCTTTTGTTGATCAGGCAATGGAATACTATGACGGCGAATATGCGCCGCTGAAAGAAGCGGGTTACGATGTCAGGGGAAGTTTTGCGGATGAAAACGATGTTGCAGGACAGCTGGATCGTATGCTGGAACGGTTAGGGTACGATCCGGATGCTGAACGGGAAGAGAAAGGATTTGTGATTCACCATGTAAATCCGGTGTATGCAGTGCCATCTGAAAGATCCCCGGAATCGTATGCAACGGCTGGGGCAGGCGTACTGCTCATACTGCTGGCTGGATATCTGATTATCTATAACATATTTAAGATTTCCATTGAAAAAGATATCCGGCTGTATGGCCAGTTAAAGACTGTCGGTACCTCGCCAAAACAGATCCGGTATATGATCGCAAGACAGGGCGCTGTGCTTTCAGCCTCAGGGATTCCGGTGGGGCTGGTTCTGGGCTGGCTGCTTGGAAATGCGCTGTTGCCGCTTGTAATGGCCAATACATCCTTTCAGGAAACAGCGTTTATGATCCCTTCTGTCTGGGTATGGCTGTTATCCGGAATGTTTACATTTCTGACGGTAAGGATCAGCTGTGTCAGACCGGGCCGGATAGCAGGGAAAATCTCTCCGGTGGAAGCATTGAGGTATCATGGATCCTCAAAAAGCAGAAAAAAGAGTAAAAAAGGCGGTCAGTCCGGACACCGGATTGCGTCTATGGCAGTTTCCAATCTGGGACGGAATAAAGCCAAAACGACACTGGTTGTTTTGTCCATATCACTGAGTGCGGTTCTGTTAAACTGCGTATTAAATTATAGTGGAAGTATGGATCAGGAAACATTTGTCAGGCGTGAGGCAGTAGTGGATTTTGATGTACGCAGCCCGGAATATTTAAAATATTCTATGGAAGATTATTTAAAAACAGTACCCAAAGACGCGGCAGATCAGTTGGGCAGGCTGGCTGGAGCAAAAGACTTTGGACGGATTTACTGCCGGATGTTGCCGGATGAAGAACTGATAACCAGGTACGAAGATACCGGAAGCATTGTCCGCATCAATGGGAAAGAAACACCGGATGATATAGTTGAATTTGACCGTGCCCGAATGCTGTACGGGATGAACCAGCAGGCGCTGGAGGGGCTTAAGATCATCGAAGGAGAGATGGATTACGAGAAGCTGTGCAGTGGAAAGTATGTAGTGGCTGCTGGATTTCTGAGCGACCGGGGAGAATATGACTATGACAGCCAGGAACTTCATGCAGGCGATGTGATCGGACTGGAGACTGGCGGGACTGTAAAAGAGTATACGGTTATGGCGGTCGCAGGGGCAGCCATTTCCCAATGTATGTGCTATAGCAAAGGCGGTTATGAGTCAGTAGTATTTGCGGAGCCTGTTTTTAAAGCGATGTTTCCGGACATGGAAAATCCAATTCACTGTCTGTTTAATGCAAAGGACGGACAATTTGAACAACTGAACACGCAGGTACAGGATCTGGCAGCACAGAACGGTCTGACGGTCCTGACAAGGCTGACTGTAGAAGAAGAATTTAAAGAGATGAAGCAGACTTATAGCATGGGTGGTGTTATTGTAGCAGTGATTTTAGGCGCTATTGGCGTTTTAAATCTGGTGAATGTGATATTTACCGGCGTGATTGCCAGACAGCGTGAGTTTGCATCTATGCGAAGTATTGGAATGACCAGAAAGCAGCTGCAGAAGCTGGTAGTATATGAAGGACTGATGTATGCACTTTTTGCGGGGATTGTGTCTATGATGCTCAGCGGGATCTTATCTGTAACTCTGGTGAAGTATTTGACGATAGACCTCTGGTTTATGAAATACCAGTTTACAGTCCTGCCGGCAGCAGTGGTTTCTGTGATTTGCATGATTCTGGCAGCCTGTATCAGCGCGGGGACAGACTGGATGTGGAACAGGGGAAGTATTGTGGAGCAGCTAAGGGAAGTGTAAGGGGATAATGCAACAATTTACATAAAAGTGTTGCGCATGGTATTGGCTATGCGGACGCCGGATGGGAGGCGTTGGCCTGTCTGCCTGTGACTTTTCCAGAATGTAAGAAGCTCTAGGCATTCTGCATCTACTCTCTGGTACCGGACGGGCGCGACACCTACTTCGCTTCTGGCGTACCGCCAGCAGCTAA
>CANTHI010000459.1 GCA_947653505.1 uncultured Eubacterium sp. | reverse complement strand
CTGGCGGAACGCCAGAAGCGAAGTAGGTGTCGCGCCCGTCCGGTACCACAGAGTAAATGCAGAATGCTTAGAGCTTCTTACATTCTGGAAACCGGAACAATGAAACAGGGCCGGTTCCCTCATCCGGCGTCCGTTTCCCCAACATATAGAACACCTCACCCGAACCGCTGCCCATTCTTAAAATCAGACGGCATACACCCATATTCCTTCGCAAACACCTTCGCAAAATAATGAAAATTATCATACCCGAGGTCTGCCGCAGTCTGGGTAACTGTGTATGTTCCTTCCGCGATCCTGCGTGCTGCTTCCTGCATTTTCTGGCGGATGACATAATTGTGAAACGTATCCCCCGTCATTTCCTTAAATTTTGTACTAAAATAGCTTCTGCTCATGCCGATCTGCCGGGCGGCGTCTTCCAGCTTCAGGTTTTCGCAAATGTGCATCCGGACGTAAGCTGCTACAAAAGCAAATGAATAAATATCATTCTGGTATTTTCCGGCCGCGCATTTTTCATACACCTTTTCGCGCCACTGCCTTACCCATGCCAGCATTTCCCCGACGCTGTCCAGAGACGGGAACTCATTTTCGTCTTTTCCCATCATCATCTGGAGATTATGAAAGCTTTTGACAAAAATGCGTTCCACGCCCCGAAGCCCTGCTCCCGCCGTACCTGCGCACAATGCCTCCAGCCTGCGCTCGTCAAAGATCCAGCCCAGACTCATCCAGCCGTCTTCCAGCGCTTTCAGATCCATGTCCTGCGTTTTTTTGGACTGACGGCCGGACTTTTCAAATTTTGCCCGAATCTGTCCAAGCACCTGCTCGCATTCATCCGGTTCGAAGCTGATTTTTGAAATGTAGTCCAGAGCGCCCATCCGGATCGCAGCCTGTGCGTAGCGAAAATTTTCATAGACTGAAAATATGACGAACGCGACGGAAGGATGTTTTTCCTGACACAGCTGCATCAGCTCAAACCCATCCATCTCTGGCATATCAATATCTGTAAACACGATATCCACCGGATGTTTATCCAGAAATTCCAGCGCTTTTGTGCCATTTTGCACATCGCTCGCAACCTCAAACCCGTATTTTTCCCAGTTCATGACCGCGATCAGCCCCTGCCTGGCCAGCTTGTCATCATCTACAATCAGTACTTTCATCTGTATGCGCCGCCTTTTTTATATCCTGCGTCTCCGGTTTATCTAAACGCTGCGAATCCCTGTCAGATTCTAAAGATACCGGAAGCAGTATCGTGATTTTGGTTCCCCTGCCTTTTCTGCTGTTTACGAACAGACTCGTCTGTCCATCGTAAAAAGAATCCAGTACAGCTTTGACATACCGCAACCCGATGCCCCGGTTTTCATGGCCGCGGGTGTCCGGCTTATAGTCAAAAGGTTCGTTGATCTGGTCTATTTCTTCCTGATTCAGCCCCTTTCCGCTGTCTGAGATCGTGATTACCGCCTGCCCGCGCACACGGTCTTCAAATACCTGTATGCTGATCTTTTCATCCTCTCCAAGCCCATAGCGGATTGCGTTTTCCACAAGCGGCTGCAGCAGCATACGGACCATCGGCTGGTCCAGATACTCCCCTTCTTCCACATTCATTTCTACCGTAAAGTCGTACCGCATCTGCTGCAGGGCAATATATTTGTCCAGTATCTCCAGCTCCAGACGCAGCGTCGTCTCGCTGCCTTCTTTGCCCAGATTATAGGAAAGCAGCATTTTCAGCTTCTGGACAAAGTCGCTGATCTCTTTCTGATGGCGCATCCTTGCCATCCACTGGACTGAATTTAACGTATTCAGAAGAAAATGCGGATTGATCTGATACAGCAGCTTTTCATATTCTGTTCTCTGCACATCCTTTTCTTTCTCCACCATACTGTGAATCAGATTTGTTACCTGTTTTTTCATATGGTTGATCTCTTCCATGAGAATATCAAATTCTTCGATCCCATACACCTGGGACGTTTCCTGCAGCTGCCCTTCGCCCACCTGTATCATCTGCCTGCGCAGCAGATGCAGGGGCCGCCAGATGAAACCGTATAAATGCACCACCGACACGGAAAAGACCAGAAACGATATGGCAATAACCGCAAACATTTTCAGCCGCCAGCTGCGCATCTCCCTCTGACAGATGCCCGCCGGCAGGGCAGCCGCGTTCAGATACCCGATCCGGCTGCGGCAGATCATAATCTGATATCCTTCTCTCTCTTTCAAACAATAGCTGCCCCGCTGCAGAGGCTCTGATAAAAGCTGCTGGCCACAGATAATCACCGGATTTGTGCTGTAGCGCACAATCCCATCCTGATCCATCTGCATCACCGTATAGGGCCGCTTTTCCTGATTGATTTCTTCCGGCACCTCCATACCAGCTTCTACCTCTACATAAATATCCAGATCTGTTCCATTTCCAAATACCGCGTTTTTACTGACCGAAAATACGGTCCGTCCGCCGATGCCCAGATAATCTTCATGCGCTGCCTGCATCCTGTTTCCTGCGCATTCCGCCACAGAGGGCACTCCCAGATACTGCCGGTCCAGCTTTCTGGCTGTCATACAGCTGACCAGCTCTTTTCCCTTTTGCGCATCAAAATAATTTGCCCCGATCAGCTTCGTATTCACATACCCAAGCCCCACAAGCTCCTCTCGGAGCGTCTTTTGTCCTACATACAGATCAAACGGATCCTGTGCCGCCAGATACGTCTCCACGACGCTGCCAATCAGGCCGTTCGGCCCCATCTGATTTGCTATATTAAGCATATCAAAATACGCCCGGTCCGTGTTTTCTGTGATATGATCCAGATAGAGCTTCATATGATCCTGTATGCTGTCATCCTGAATGATACGAATCGTCATATACGAAACCATACCTGCCGCTACAATGCTCACCAGCGCACACAGCATCACTGTGCCCATCATTTTTGCTTTTAATGTCTGTTTCCGTGTATTTTTCATATGCCTGCTCCTGCTTTCCTGAAAAAATGCCGGCATATGCAGCGCACAAACCGGTTGTGTGTATTCCTGTATGTGTAATGCTGTTTTTATTATACTTCATCTGTGAAAAAAAAGAAAGTACTGTGATGACGGGCGTTGTTTTCCAGACTGGTAGGGAGTGCAATTGGTTGAAACAGGGCCGCTTCCCTCATCCGGCGTCCGGGGGGGCCAACAGGGTTCCTCTTTTTCATAAATAAGATTGATTTTTTTCAAATTTTCGCTATAATATCTATATATTACCCCTGTCCACCCATTTACGAACGGAGGAAAAACCATGCCACTCACCGGATTACAGAAACTTCATTTTTACAAGCCAGATCAATGCGATTCCTGCGGCGGCGTACTGGAATACAAAGGCATCGGCCGCTATCTCTGCACCAGCTGCGGCAAAGAGATGCTGGATGATTACGGCACGATCAAGGAATACTTCAGGGTTCATGGTCCTTCCCCGCTTCTTACCGTAGCGCGGGAGACCGGAATCAGCAAAGAAAAAATAAAGTATATTTTAGACGGCAACTACACGGAAGTCCCGACTACAGACAGAAACGCGGGACTTTTTGAGTGTACCAGTGCAAAAAGACGGTTTGAAAAAAAGGGCACCA
>CANTHI010000458.1 GCA_947653505.1 uncultured Eubacterium sp. | reverse complement strand
GCAGGAAATGTCTACGGAACTTATGTACACGGCATATTTGACAAAGACGAGGTGGCATCCGGGATTATCCGGAGCTTGGCAGAAAAGAAAGGGCTTCAGCTTAATCAGGAGGATGGTATGGATTTCAGGCAGTTTAAGGAGACGCAGTATGATCTTTTGGCGGCAGGTTTAAGAGAGCATCTGGACATACCGGAGATATACCGGATCATGGGGATGCCGTAGGATATGCATTCGCCCTGGCATGGGTATTTTGCCGGGCAGAAGAACTTCGAGATGTTTTTTCAGATACAGGAAAGGAAAACGGTCATGGAAACAGAGATAGAAAACGTGCTTCCGGCACAGATAGAAAGCAGAAGCTTTGCAATCATCACGCAGGAGCTAAAGGAGCGAGGGATAGAGCTTCCAAAGGAGCAGGCGCCGATCATCAAACGCTGCATCCACACCAGCGCTGATTTTGACTATGCAAGGAATCTGGTCTTTTCGGAAAATGCTGTGGAAAAGGCGCTTTCTGCATTTCGCGGCGGGTCCTCTGTCGTGACGGACACGCAGATGGCCTGCGCCGGGATCAACAAGAAACGGCTGGCAGAGTACGGCGGCAGGGTCTATTGCTTTATGTCTGATGAAGATGTAGCGGTGCGGGCGGCGAAAGAGAACAGGACGCGGGCGGCAGTGAGCATGGAGAAAGCCTGCGCATTGAAAAAGGATCTGGTCTTTGCCATCGGAAATGCGCCCACAGCGCTTATCCGTCTGTGTGAGCTTATCCGGGAAGGGCGGATAACGCCGAAACTGATTATCGGGGCGCCGGTGGGATTTGTCAATGTGGTGCAGGCAAAAGAAATGGTTCTGACGCTTAAGGATGTACCGTATATTGTAGCACAGGGAAGAAAAGGCGGGAGTAATATAGCGGCATGTATCTGCAACGCATTGATCTATCAGCAGTAAAAAAAGACGGTTATTGGGATGAGGCGGCGCTTGACTGCTGCAGGAGGGAGATTGAAGAGCGCCTTATGGAACAAAAGCAGATTCCCTGGCAGCAGGAAGCCAAGCAGATAGGCTCTGCCCTTTATCGGAAGATGTTCGCGGCAAGCGGCTATAATGCGCTGACAAAAACAATGCTTCCCATCCGACAGATGGGCGGAGTGATCGATGGGCACGGGATGCTTAAGCTTACCCATCTGCGGTGTGAGACAGACCCGGCAAGCGGCAGGATCACAGGAATGACAGCGGGAGACGGTTACTGGTTTGCTGGTGACATGGAACCAGACAGCCCGTTTTTGGAGGAATACGCCCGTACAGTGATCGAAGCTTACGGAAAATGCGGCCTTAATAACCCCTATGTCCATCAGTTCAGGATGTATATCGATTTTCACAATATCCAGTATATCCGGACACATGTTAGAGGCGGCACGGATTTCCAGAAGCTTAAGGCTTACGCGAAAAAGACCGGGCGGCGGTTGGACTACAGCTCAAGCTCGCGGCTTCACAACCGGAAGCTTAAGAAGGATCTCGGCAGGCTGACCAGACAGACAAATGATAAGGTGAAAGCGGAAAACGGCTTGTCGGAATTTATCATACGGATGCGCCCGGATAAGTACGGCCCGGCGGAGCAGTTTGTGACCCAGTGGGATTACCTGCGGGCGGACAAAACGACCGGTTTTATTGACAGTGATCCGGCGGCATATACTATAGAGGAGTATAAACCGATCATCGAGACGGAATCATTTAATTATTGTAAAAACGACCGGGCCGTCGTAGACGGGATGAGAGGGCTTCACACTCTGCTCGATGTAAACCCTGCCAACGGAAAGACCGGGTACGAAAATGATCTGAAAAAAGAAGGAAAAAAATACTGGGCGGCAGATAAGGTGTATCGGGAAGAATTTACCGGGAAAAACCAGATTGTGCAAAAGCTTTGGAATTTTCTGCCGCATGAGCCGGACTAAGCAGGCACATTTCTCTGAAACGGATAAATAAAGCTTTATATATCTGCGAATCGATGGTTTATCGCCCGGACGTTATATCTTATCATTATCTCAAAAATAAAAGGGGTGAACGGGTAATGACGTATGATTTACAAAAAGAAAAAAGAGAAGCCGTTGATGCCGGCTATCGGGCGTTAAGAAGCCTCCAGGCGGCGCAGGACAATCTGGACAGCGCGAAGAACTGGGGATTATGGGATATGTTTGGCGGCGGGGTTATCTCTACCATGCTGAAGCAATCCAAAATGGACAGCGCAAAGCAAAATATGGAGCGGGCGAAATACGATCTTCACAGGTTCAGTCAGGAATTGAGAGACGTAAGCATATCTTATGATCTGGATATCGAGACGGGCGATTTTCTTTCTTTTGCAGACTGGTTTTTTGACGGATTTTTTGTGGACTGGATGGTCCAGGACCGGATCAATAAAGCAAGAGAACAGGTGTCGGAAGCAATCCGCCAGGTGGAAGATGTTTTAAGGAAACTGAATGATCATTAGCCGGTTAATATCAGTAAAACGGCGGGCAGCGGTTTTGGTGAAAAATCAAAAATCACTGCCCGCAGATTTTATCTTAATTTATCTTTTTCAGCATTAAGAAGCTCAATGTTAATATTATTTTCACTGGCAGTTTTATCTACCCACAGGTTCAGGGAATCAATCGCGAGAGACACATCGTCCAGCTTTTTGCTGATAAATGCAAAATCCCTGATTTCGTCGTCAGTGATCTTCCCGTCCCGGGCGATCTGGATAAGGCGGCTGGTCAGAGGATTGATCTCATTCAGGCTGGCTATGGTCTCCAAAATGATGTTGGACAATTCTGATATTTCAACCTCAGGGACGTAGCGGTCGCCGATGGAACATTTGTGGGAACAGTAGTAATTGCACAGATCGGGCCTTTTGTAGCAATCCGCCATTTGGATAATGTCATAAGGCGTAGGTTCCTGCAGTTCGTATTCGATCTTTTCAATTCTTGACGCAGATACGCCGGACATCTTTTCACTGGCTTTTTCACGTGTCAGTCCCTGCGCTTCACGGCATAGCTGATAAATGTTCTTATTCTGTCTCGTAGATTGTTTTCCCATGATGATCGTCTCCCTTATATCCCGGAATTTGAGAAATACGCAAAGGCAATTCACTTTATTCAATGTGTATTTATTATCTGATATTCATTATAATAGAATCATAATAAAACGGCAAGGGTAAGTCGAAGGAAATGGGGTGACAGGATGGATACAGAAAAGAGGATCCGGCTGATCCGGATACTTGGGAAGATAGAGAGCAATCCGGGGTTTAGTGAAAAACTGGGAATCAGAGACAAGTCAGAGTTCAAAACCGGAAAGCCAGAGGGAGGAAGAAAAGAAAAATGTTATCGCTGATATTTTTTGTATGTATGATATGGGTGTTTGGAAAATTATTCGTCTTGGGATTTAGAGCGGCCTGGGGGATATCGAGATTTCTGCTGACAATTATATTGCTGCCGGTCGTGCTGATCGGAATGGTGCTCGGCGGGCTGATCTACATAGCATTTCCGATATTGATCGTGGTTGGGATCGTATCGGGGCTTGCTTCTGACTGAATGATAACAGGGCGCTGTTGTGCGGAAAATATCCGTGGAACAGTGCCCTGTTGCTGTCAG
>CANTHI010000457.1 GCA_947653505.1 uncultured Eubacterium sp. | reverse complement strand
TAGAGTAACATGCCAAGAAAAAAATTTAAATATTTTGATACAGTTTTAGACTTAACAAGGCACTAGTGCACTTCAGCCCTGCCGAAAAGTTTTGGAGAACTGATGACAGGGGAAGATATATCTTTTATATCGGCTTATGGATATGTAAAAGCCGCCTGACAGGAATATTATGGCAGAGGGAAGTGGTATATGGCAAGACGTAAAATTTAGTTTTCCACAAAAGATAAGCTGCCGCTTTTTTCTGTATTGGAATCGTGGAAAACCGCTTTAAAATTATGAATATTTGTGGAAAAGAAATTCAGGTTAAAAAACAGTCTGAATTTCAGAACTATTTTTATAACCTGAATAAAAAATAGAAAAAGTACCTTTCGGAGCTGCATTCAGGAAAAGATTCTTTACACCCTTTACAGAATCTGTTAAGATAAATCTGTAACCGCTAACACAAAAAGAAAGACGGGTGATATCATGACTGAAGGTGAAATGCTTAAACTATCAGTGGAAGAGTTTTCAAGATTACAGGATTATATGATTGATACCGATAAACAATCAGCCGCATATAAAAAAATGAAGCGCCGCTATATCGAATTAAAAGTAATCCTTTCCTCATCTGGTATTAATTTAACAGAGCTGGACATGATTAAAGAATAGAAGTATCTTTGTCTGACAGCGCTATCTGGAAACCGGAACAATGCCTGTGATTTTTCCAGAATGTAAGAAGCTCCAGGTATTCTGCTTCCAGTCTATGGTACCAGACGGCAAATTTCCTCTCCCAGCGTTCGCATAGCCAAAATGAAATACTTTTATGTAAATTGTTGCATTTCCAATTAAGTTCGCGCCTATGCATCTTCACCCGCCATCCAATAATTTCAAAATAATCTTGCAGGACATGTTGTAAATCTGAAAAAAAGATGGTAAAATAATACAATCTCAAAGAAGGAAAGAAGGAGGGCAACAATGTCTCAGAAGATTTTGAAGGAACTGGCGTTATTTTTAGCAGTTGTGCTGATCGTTACAGGCGTGCCGGTGTACGCACACGCGGCGGCGGACCCGGCGTTTCAGACAACATATTCGACCTTTTATGAAAACCGTGCCAATCAGGGCATTTATGATATTCAGGTCAACAATGTGCAAAAAGGCTACATATTAAAATGGCACATTACGGGCAAAGGTAAAAAGTGGGCATCTTTTGATACAAAAAAAGTGATTGCAAAAGGCACTACAGCTGTCAACAAGCTGACGATCGACAGTAACGGAGAGTCGGCATATGCGACAGGCGAGCGCATCCGTATTACAGTAAATGTATATACGTCCAAATGGAAGCTTGTCAATAAGCTGACTTTTGCGGGAAAGCTGCAGGCAAAGGCAAAATCGATCAATATCGACACAACCGGCATCAAAGATTTAAAGCAGCTTAAGGCTGGAGAGACTTATAAATTCCGCGCGGTTATGACGCCTGCCAATTCAACAAGTAAGGTTTCGTGGACGGTGAAAGACGCCAAAGGCACGGACTGTTCCGCACAGATTACAGAGGACGGCGCATGGACGCCGCTGCAGTCAGGGGAATATACGATTACCGCGTCTGCCAGAAACAGCGCAAAGGGAGCAGTGCTCTGCTCGAAGCAGATACAGGCGTCGGTCGGTACTTTTATCGAAAAGATTGAGCAGACAGCGGCCAACGCGTTTAAGATTACGTTTGGCTCTGCTCCGGCTGTAAAGCTGAAAGAAGCTGATTTTTCGATTAAGTCTGGAGAGACGTCGGTTGTTGTAAAGAAAGTCAGTGATTCGGAAAATGGAATGACAATGGACGTTACCACATCGACCAGCTTTGTGGATGGAAAGGTATATACAGTTTCCTGCGCGGGATATACGAAGGATTTTACGGCCAGCGTGGGCAAACCAGTGAAACTGACGATTACAACGTCGTCTGCACAGGCAGGTAAGTATACGGCGATTGATTATGCACTGTTTGATGCAAAAAATATTGATATCACAGAGACGGTAAAAAGCGGGACGTTCCGTTATTCCGCAAACGTAACAAATGGTCTGCTCGACCAGCAGACGAACCAGCTGTTTATGACGACGGTTGGCAGTATTGCAAATGTGACACTGGAGTATACAGCGCTTGACGGAACCCGTCTTTCCGATACAAAGACGATTGTCTGTGTGGAGCAGAAGGCGGAAGAAGCGGATGAGACCATGTTTACGCTGTCCAAAAGCATACAGGCTCCGACGTTTAAAGAGCAGCAGATCCGCGAGGTTGCGATCGGCGATACGATGTATGCGCATTTTGCGGCAATGGATAAAAGCGGAAAAGCGATTGTTTACGACGCGATGACTTATACATCATCCGATCCGGACAGCCTGATTGTCAGCGCGGAAGGAAAGCTGACGCCAATAAAGGCAGGAACGGTAACGATTGTTGTTACGGCGATGCAGGGTACGATTCCTGTCACTTATACGTATGATGTGACGGTAAAGGCCGCACGGTATCTGGCATCAATCCAGATGAAAGAGACCGCGATAGCGATGTCCAACGCAAATGAGCCGGAATATCAGAAAATCATACCAGTTACGGCAAAAGACCAGTATGGCGAAACGATTTCCCTGACCCATGCGACCGGCATCGTGACAGAATCCTATGGACAGTCTGTAGCGCAGTATGATCCGTCCATCAACAGTATCATAGTAACGACACGGGGAAAAAAGGTTGGTATTTATAACTGTGTCCTCGCGCTTACGTCAGGCGGTGTGACCTTAAATCAGAATTTTACCGTAATTGTATCGGCGCCTCCGGCAAACGGAGCTTATACCTATCAGGTAGAGGCAGATACGACGTCGCTGGATATGGCAGTCAATGAAAATACGGATATGTCCAACGTGCCGGATATTACGGTCCGGCTGGCCGAATACTGCGGCGGAATCTTTAACCGCTATGTGAACTTTGACGCGGCACAGATTCGCAAAGGCAATACGTATTATGCAAATGACATGATGGTAGCAATTACCTCAGAGAGCGCAATCACAACCAGCAGCAAAAAGCTGGTATTAACACCGGTAAAAATCGGAAGCTCCGGCGAAAACGGCGCGGTGTTCTGCAAAAAGGCGGAACGGGGGACTTATACGGTTACGCTGAAATACAAACAGCAGTACACATATCTTGGATCATGGTCCAATGAAACGAAAACAGCGTCCGCAAACATTGAACTGACAGATACGCAGAGCATACCGGACTTTAATATCCGCAGCCTGACAACCTCGGCGACGGTGCAGACCGCATATCAGATAGCGGCAGACTGTATCCAGTTAGCATCCGGCGATACAATAACAGATTGTACAGTGACCGGTTCCAACCAGCCGGGTTCCGCGGTGCTGGTAAAGAGCAGGGAGCAGGTTCATATTCATACGATTACGGTCCGCTCGCTTGTTACGATTAAAAACCAGCTGAAAGTCTATGTGGACTTTATGCTTCCGGTTGACCGGACGTTTACGAACCGGTAAAGAGAAGCAGAATGGATAGAAGGGGTGCTCCGCCTGTGTACTTTTCAGAATACCAGGGCTTTTTATGTTCTTCTGAAGCTACAACAGACGGAGCAGATTTTCATAGGTGCGAACTTA
>CANTHI010000456.1 GCA_947653505.1 uncultured Eubacterium sp. | reverse complement strand
TGAAGAGCATAAGCAACTGTTTGCCATTACGGACAGGGCAAACAGTTGCTTATGCTCTTCATCTACGAATGTAATACCGGTGCGGTACTCATCCAGAAACTCGCATGGATTTTCCTTTACCATCCAGTCTTCCAGCTTTGGCAGTTTCCCAATCAGTGCATCACTGGAAATAATATGATGATACAGCCAGCGCGCAAGATATTCCATCAGCTCCTGTAGCAGCTTTTTCTGCTGGTCCAGATCATCAATATCTGTAAAGCTCCATTCGCGGATCTTATCCCGGAAAATCATATGCTGATTCCGCTGCAAAATGAGCTCCGGATCCCGGATCTGCTCCATATAGCTCTCTTCATGTGAAAAATGCTGCTCTGCATAATCATCCAGCTCATCCAGCAAATTTTTGATCGATGTATAGCGGTCTCCGGCATAATTGTTCGACGCCAGCTGCATTCCCTCATTCATCAGATCAAACAGATGCCTGTGCTGATCGTCAATCTCTGGTACCCCTATCATGCAATCCTCTGTAAACTGAAACATTCGTATCTCCTCCCTATCCTTCGTTCTTTGCGATATTATAGCATTATATCATATCAGCTTTGGATTCTGCAAATCATTTTACAAATATTATGAGAGTTTCCTCCGCATCAGCTAAGCATCCCGCCTGCCATCCCTGACAAAATACAAAGCACCGCTGTCGTCAGCATATGTACCAGCTGTCCATCCAGTCCGCGGTTCACGGCCAGATTGCCAAGCAACAGCACAGCAAAATAAAAAGCTCCCACGCAAAGTCCCCAGAGATATTTTTTCTTTTTCTTTTTTTTACCGATCAGAAAGCCTCCCGCAAAACAGGAAACGATGTAAATAGCGATAATGCCAATGCTAACTGCCGCATCAGACAAATCCAGCCTGCCCAGAAGCGCTGCCAGAACTACCAGCAGCAGGCCGGTAATGACATACATGGCTACCAGATCTGCCAGAACAGGCATGGCGCTGTTTTGTTGGTTTTCTTTTTTATCCATATGATCCTCCTCCATTTTCAAAAGTATGTGACCCGGCTTATGGTCCACCCTTTGTCCTGATTTATCATATGAATGGATTTTTTAGAATATGCATGCTTTTACTGTCAGAACCGCTTTCTGAAATGAATCAGATCCGTCTGTATTTTTTGTGTGTCTTCCACAATTTCAAATCCCAGCTTTTTTGCCAGATGCAGGGAAACCTGATTCCCAGGATGGATAAAGCAGTGAATCTGATCCATGCCGGCCTCTTCTTTCGCATAATCAAGGATCGCCTGGCAGACTTCTGTCGCATAACCCTTGTTCTGATAGTTGCGTCCAATCACATATCCAAGCTCCGTAAAAACCTCTGCTTCCCCTTCCCGATGCTCAATGCCTGCCCGTCCGATCAATGCGCCATTTTTTCTGTCACGGACAATCCACATCCCATATCCATAATAATAATACATATATTCTATATAGCTTTTTGTATACGCTTCTTCCTCCTGACGCTCAAACAACGGTTCTGTATAATCCGTAATCCCGTCCCCTTCATACAATTCATACAGCTCATCCAGATCTTCCATTGTAATCTCCCGCACACAGGTACGCTCTGTATACAAAATATTCCACGGCAGATGATTTCTGCGCTTTAAAATCCGGTCAAAAAACTGGAGCCCTGTCTCTTCAAATCCAAGCACGATCATATCCGCTGCTACATCCTGCCTGCTGCCTGCTTTTTCATAATAAACAACTCCCATCCCGGGTTCTGTTTTGCAGCTGCAGACTGCATCCGGCAGCTGATCATCTTCTGTTACCAGCAGCGCCTGACTTTCTGCTATTCCAGATTTTTTCAGATATTCCATGATCCTGTTATATTTTTTCGTACGGTCTGTTTCCCCTGCCAGCTCCTGTATACGGATCATATGGATGCGGTAAAGCTCCGCTTCCTGCTCCAGTCGTTTCCATATTGGAGCTTCCATCTTTTCAATATCCCACACAATAGCACGCAGTGTCAGCTGTGCGCGTATCATCTCCTGCTCTGCGTTCAGATGTTTGTGCATTTTTAAAGACACCTTTCCTGCACCCCGTTTCTGATTTTAGTTCCCATACAGTATGAGTATATCACAAATTTTCATACAAGTTCAAAAAAATATGTATTTTCTCTTTACGATTCCTTTACAATCCATTAAAATAGAAGTAAAATAGAGTTAAATCAAAATAGAACGATTAGCAGAAGGAGAGCAGACATGGCACAAAACCCAACCATAACGATTGAAATGGAAAACGGCGATATCATGAAAGGAGAATTATACCCTGAAATCGCCCCGAATACAGTAAATAATTTTATTAGTCTGATTCAGAAAGGTTTTTATGATGGCGTTATTTTTCACCGTGTGATTGAAGGCTTTATGCTTCAGGGCGGAGATCCGGACGGTACCGGCATGGGTGGTCCGGACTATTCCATCAGGGGTGAGTTTACCCAGAATGGATTTGAAAATAACCTTGCCCATGATCCCGGTGTCTTATCTATGGCCCGTACGATGGCTCCTGATTCCGCTGGCTCCCAGTTTTTTATCATGCATAAAAAATCTCCGCATCTGGATGGTCTTTATGCAGCGTTTGGAAAAATTACAGAAGGTATGGATATCGTTGACAAAATAGCTTCTGTTCCAACAGATTCCAATGATCGTCCTATGGAAACGCAGCGGATGAAAAAAGTAACGGTAGATACCTTCGGCACTGACTATCCGGCTCCGGAAACCTGCTGACAACAAAAGCGGCTTCTGCCGCAGACAAGAGGAGGAAGTTATGGCTTATACGAAAATCGATGAGTTCAGTTCTATGCATCTGGATGTACTGAGAGAAATAGGTAATATTGGTTCCGGTAATGCGGCCACCGCGCTTGCATCATTGTTAAATACAGTCGTTGATATCGAAGTCCCGGTAATCAGTCTGATCAGCTATGCCAAAGTAGCAGATTATCTGGGCGGTAAAGATACGAAAGCGCTTGGCATGACAGTTGCTCTGGAAGGAGATATTCATGGCTGTATGCTGGAAGTCGTACATCTGGATTTTGCAAAAAAACTGATCAACACCTTTTACCCAAAAGATATTGCGGACCTGACCATGATCGACGATATGGATATCTCTGTTGTCCGCGAAATGAGTAATATTACGACCGCAGCCTATGTCAATTCCATCGCGGCCATGACACAGCTGTATATCAATATCCAGCCGCCAGACAGCTATTGTGACAATGTCTCCGCACTGGTTTCCATTCCGGCTGAGAAACTGTCCAGAAGTTACGACGAACCCGTTTTGTATATTGATGAAAAGCTTCATATCGGGGATACAGAGATGAATAGCGGGCTGATACTTGTACTGGATTCCAGATCCATTCAGATTCTTTTTAAAAAACTGGGGATGCCTTATTTATAACAGAGACGAGGATGTGTGGGAAAAGCGAAAAGATGCACCAGAAGGGGAGATTGTGTTCTGGTGTGTCTTTTTTTGTATAGTGAAACATACTGGCGGAGGCTGGTCTCATTATGCGCGAGCTTAAGATCAAATGCAACAATTTACATAAAAATGTTATCTTTTGGCTATGCAGACGCCGGATGG